>NZ_JAIUHP010000015.1:0-178905 GCF_020165175.1 Mesorhizobium sp. CA16 | reverse complement strand
CCGGAGGGGGGAAAGGTGGCGCTGCGAAGCAGCGACGGATTGGGGGAACCACCTGGCAATCAAGCCTCGGCCTGATCGGTCACGCCAGCCACAGAGGATGTGTATAGCGTAACCGGGGAGAAGGAAGATCAATTCCGGTAGACCGGCTCTTCCTCGTCGAGGATTGCCTTCAACTCGGCAAGGTGACGCTCGGCCTGGCCGGGATAATCATCCATCTCGCGCGCGGTCTTCTCGGCGATCTCGTCCGAGAGCGTGCGCAGCGGACGGCCGGTCCACAGCGCCTTGATGTAGGTCTCGGCGGCGCGTTCGAAATAGAACATGCGGTTGAAGGTGTCGGCGACGGTGTCGCCGATGACCATGACGCCGTGATTGCCCATGACCATCACCTTGACCTTGGGGTCGGTGAGAAGCTGCGAGCAGCGCTCGCCCTCTTCCTCGAAGGCCAAGCCGCCATAATTGGCATCGACGACATGGCGGTTGAAGAACATGGCCGAGTTCTGGTCGACCGGCGGCAGCGTCGAATCGGCGAGCGAAGCAAGCACCGTGGCGTGGATTGAATGGACATGCATGGCGCAGCGCGCATGCGGGACGTTGCGGTGGATGGCGCCATGCAGGCCCCAGGCGGTCGGGTCGGGCGCGTTGGGGCCGGACAGCGTGTCCGGATCGTTGGCGTCGATCAGCAGCAGGTCGCTCGCCTTGATGCGCGAGAAATGCACCTGGTTGGGATTCATCAGGAACTTCGTGCCTTCGTCGTTGACGGACAGCGAGAAGTGGTTGGCCACCGCCTCATGCATGTTGAGCCGCGCCGTCCAGCGGAAGGCGGCGGCGAGATCGACCCGTTCCTCATAATAGGGCAGGTTGCTCAGCGGTTCCTTGTGCAGGCGGGCAAGGCTCATCGAAAATCCTCCGCTTGGGTTCGTTTTCCGAGAATGCCGCGCATGGCGGCTGCCAGCAACCGATAAACGCTGGCTCAGCGGATCAAGCCGCCGGGCGCGCCGACTGCAGGCCGCCCTGTTCGACGATGAAGTCGATCACTTCCTGCAAGCCCTTGCCGCGCGACAGATCCGTGAAGCCGAAGGGCCTTTTGCCGCGCATGCGGCCGGCATCGCTCTCCATGACGTCGAGGTTGACGTTCACATAGGGCGCCAGATCGCTCTTGTTGATGATCAGGAAATCCGAGCGGGTGATGGCCGGGCCGCCCTTGCGCGGGATCTCCTCGCCCTGGCAGACCGAGATGACGTAGAGGGTCAAGTCGGCAAGGTCAGGCGAGAAGGTGGCGGCGAGGTTGTCGCCGCCGGATTCGATGAAGATGATGTCGAGATCGGGGAATTTTTTGTTCAGCTCGGCAATGGCGCGCAGATTGATCGAGGCATCCTCTCGGATGGCGGTGTGCGGACAGCCGCCGGTCTCGACGCCGACGATGCGCTCTTCGGGCAATGCTTGTAGCCGCGCGAGCATCATAGCATCCTCCTTGGTGTAGATGTCGTTGGTGACGACGGCGATCGAAAAATCGTCGCGCAACGCCTTGCAGAGCTTTTCGGTGAGCGTCGTCTTGCCGGAGCCGACCGGGCCGCCGATGCCGATGCGAAGAGGACCGTTTTTCGATGTCATGCCGGAAACTCCGTGATGGCAAGGATTGCGAAGCCTGCCCCGATCAAGAGGCAAAGCGGCGAATAAAGGCTTTGGTCAAGCCGCGCGAAAGGCTGTTCGGGCGCAAGCCGGCGCCACCAGGGCGCGAAGCCGGCAATGCCGCGGCCGAGGAAGACGAGGCCGATCATCAACGCCGTAGCGGCCAACCCTGCCCGTGGAAAGGGCGTCGCAAAGACACCCGCGAGCGCCAGTGGCCAGAGCGTCGCGAGCGCGAGGCAAGCAGCGACAGCAAAACTCGCGAATGACGATGGCATCTCATCGACGCCGCGGAAGCCGACGACGGCGCGGGCGCAGGATGCCTGGTCCGTGCCCGGCCAGATCCCGCCTATGCCCCAATAGACATGCAGCGTTGTGACCAGGAGCAGGACGAAGGAGAGGATGACGGCAAGGATGGTCATCAGCGATCACTTCCCGGAGAGAGGATATCTCGACCGGTTCTTAGGTCCCAGCCGTCAAAATCGTAGCGGTCCGGCTGGATCCGTAATGTCCGGCGATCGGTAAAGTGGATCTGGACCTGTCGGTGAAATCCATTCAGCGAGGTTTTCACGACTGTCTTACCTATCAAGGACTGTACTTCCTTTGCGATCCGACCCGGATTGTCCGACGAACGAAGGCGATAACCGCAAGCTCCCTGAACCTCCCAGTCCGCCGAAAGCAGAAACAGGTCTCGTTCAGCCAGCTTTGCGTAACCGGGGCGGCGACGCCCCGATCGGCGCTTCGCGTAACGGAGTGGAAGCAATCTTCCAAATCCAATATTGATCGTCGATCCTGCGGAATGCCCCACCACAGTGACGGGCAATGATCGGAGGTCTCGAAAGGCGTTTACTATGCGTATCCTGTTTGCGCTAAAGGTCATGACCGGAACAGCCGCGAATATTGCGTTTCATGGTTCATCGCCATGATGTCCGACATGAAGGCGGCGCCACCCAGATTATCGAGCGTCGATGCGGCGGCGCGCGACGCAGTCGCCAGCGCCAGCGATTCGAAGCCGGCTAACAATGCGACGGCATCGACCTGGCCCACGACACCCAACCTGATTGCCGCTTGCAGGAGATTGGAGAAGAAACCCTGGAGGAAGGCGGAGAGCGCCTCCGAAAGGCCGATGCCGCTGCTGCCCGCAACGGCGCCGACTGCTACGCAATAGGGGCAATCGGCCGGCAGGCGCTCCAGCGCTCGAGACGACCAGGCCGACGCCGCCTGGAGGAAGGCTGTGCCCTGCAGCATGGTTTCCGTGTGCCGCTCCTGCGACCCGGCAAGCGCTTCGGCCAGCGCGGCAACCTCGCTGAGATCGCCGCCGTCACGTCCGCGGCGCCAGCTTTCGGCGAAGAGCACAGCGTCGTTCCAGCCCGAGCCGATCTCGACCAGCGTCTCCAGCCAGCCGGCGAGATCGTCACGATCCGCGATCAGCCCGTCATGCACGGCGCGCTCGATCCCGTGGCTGTAGGAGAAGCCGCCGACCGGAAAGGACGGCGACAGCCAGGCCATCAGTCGCAGCAGCGCGACGCTGGAAAGCTCCTCAGTCATGATGGTGGTCGTGGTGATGGTCGTGCGCATGATCGTGGTGATCGTGATCATGGCCGTGGTGATCATGGCCGTGGTGGTCATGATCGTGATCATGCGAATGGCCGTGGTCATGGCCGGAATAGGCGCCACGCACCGGGCTGAACGGCTGCGAAACCTCATTCACCGTGGCGCCGAGGCCTTCCAGCATCGCCTTGATGACATGATCGCGCAGGATAAGGATGCGCTCCGCCTCGATCGCCGCCGCGAGGTGACGGTTGCCGATGTGCCAGGCAAGTTCGGTGAGATGAACCGCGTCGCGGGCGCGGATGTCGTAGACCTCCTCGGGCGCGGCGACGATTTCGAGCTGGCGGCCGTCTTCCAGCACCAGCCGGTCGCCATTACCGAGCGCCACCGGCTCGGGCAGGTCGACCAGCACCTTGTCGCCGCCGGCGGTTTCAACGGCGCGGCGGCGCAGGTGCCGCTCGTCATGCGGCAGCACTGCCTTGTCGTAGGGCGGCGCTGAGCCGGCCTCGCCGGCTGGAACGACCGAGACAGCGCGCGGAAACTTGGTGAAATCGGTGGTGATGTTGAGCTTCATTTCATGGCTCCGCCATTGGCTTGGGCACGGGCACGAGCGGGGCGCCCGAGGACACGATCGAAATAGGTGTTGACGCGCTGGGACTCGATCGGAAAACGGCCGGCACGAGCCCAGGCGCCAATATCGCCCAGCAGCACGTCGACGGCCGAGAAGCGGTCGCCCAGCGCAAAGGGCTTGTCGCCAAGCCGCCGTTCCAGCGCCTTTATTTCGGATGCGAAATCATAGGCTGCGGCCGGGCCGACATCGACCCGCACATCCTTGGGCAGCAGGAAGCGGTGGCGCAGCTTGTTCCACAGCGGCGCTTCCAGCTCGCTCTGGGCCAAATGCATCCAGGAATCCATCTCGGCACGGCCGGCAAGACCCGGATTGGCGCCCATGCCTTTGTCGGCATGCTTGTCCGCCAGATAGACGCAGATCGCCGCCGAGTCGGTCACCTGGAGGTCGCCGTCGATCAGGATCGGCACCTTGCCGGAGGGGTTGAGCGCGTAAGCCTCCGGCGAGCGCAGCTTCACCTCGACGAATTCGTAGGGCTGCCCGAGCTCCTCGAGCATCCAGAGCACCCGGCTGACCCGGGATCCGCGCGATCCGACGGCCTTGTACATGGTTAACCTTGCTTTTCCGAAACCTTAGACCATCGCCCGTATCAGCCCAATGGCGCTCAGACGATGGTGTCGAAGAGCCGCAGGATGAACGATACCTGGTAGACAAGCGCAGCCGCGACGAAAGCGATGTGGAAACGGCGGTCGCGTACCAGGATCGCCACCAGGCAAAGCGCGACGAAGACCGGCGTGCGGAACAGATATTCATTGCCGAAGCGGGCGAAATGCTCCGGGCCCTTGAGCAGCGTGTCGATCACGTCGAGCAGATAGGTAGCCGCCAGCAGCCCGAAGAACCAGGCGCGGCGCGAGTAAAAATAATCCTCGTAGCTGGTGTAGTCGAGCATCGAATCCGGAAACAGCAGCGCGCAAAGCAGGAACAGCGTGATGGCGTAGAAGATGATGAAAAGATATTTGCCGAAGGTCCAGTTCTCGATCGCGTAGAGGCCGAACTCCCACCACCAGAAATGCACCAGCATCAACAGCACCGAGGCGACCCAGGCGAGATGCACTGCGTAGAGCCGGTACTGGCCTGGATGCTGGACGATGCGGGCAGTTCCCGAAAGCAGCCGCGTGACGCCGAGGCCGATCACCATGCCCATGACGATGCGGATATGCGGGAAGATGTCGTGGGGAGAGGCGATTTCGGTGGGCATGCGTAATCACAATGCGGCTGCTGCTTTGCCGCATATTGCGGTCTGCGCGCGCGAGCCGCAACGATATTTGCCCATTCACCGATCAGCCGCCTGTCAAAACAGGAAATACCTCTGCGCCATCGGCAGCACGGTCGCGGGCTCGCAGGTCAACAGCTCGCCGTCGGCCCGCACTTCGTAGGTTTCGGGATCGACCTCGACATGTGGCGTGGCGTCGTTGAGCACCATCGAATGCTTGCCGATGCCGCCGCGCGTGTTCTCGACCGCGATCATCGCCTTGTCGACGCCCAGCCTGCCCTGCAGGCCGGCGTCGAAGGCGGCCTTCGAGACGAAGGTCACCGATGAATTGGTCAAGGCCTTGCCATAGGCGCCGAACATCGGCCGGTAGTGCATCGGCTGCGGCGTCGGGATCGAGGCGTTCGGATCGCCCATCGGGGCAGCGGCGATCGAGCCGCCGACCAGCACCATCTCCGGCTTGACCCCGAAGAAGGCCGGATTCCACAGCACGAGATCGGCGCGCTTGCCGACGGTGATCGAGCCGATCTCCTTCGACAGGCCATGCGCGATGGCCGGATTGATCGTGTATTTGGCGATGTAGCGGCGGACGCGGAAATTGTCGTTGTCGCCGGTCTCGTCCGGCAGCGCGCCGCGCTGGCGCTTCATCTTGTCGGCGGTCTGCCAGCAGCGGATCGCCACCTCGCCGACGCGGCCCATGGCCTGGCTGTCGGAAGAGATTATCGAGAAGGCGCCGATGTCGTGCAGTATGTCCTCGGCGGCGATCGTCTCCTTGCGGATGCGGCTTTCGGCAAAGGCGATGTCCTCCGGGATCGACGGCGACAGATGGTGGCACACCATCAGCATATCGAGATGCTCGGCGAGCGTGTTGACCGTGTATGGCCGGGTCGGGTTGGTCGAGGAAGGGATGACGTTGGGCAGGCCGCAGACCTTGATGATGTCGGGCGCGTGGCCGCCGCCGGCGCCCTCGGTGTGAAAGGCATGGATGGTGCGGCCCTTGATGGCCGCCACCGTGTTCTCGACGAAGCCCGACTCGTTCAGCGTGTCGGTGTGGATCATCACCTGCACGTCGTAATCGTCGGCGACCGACAGGCAGCAGTCGATGGCGGCCGGGGTCGTGCCCCAGTCCTCATGCAGCTTCAGCGAGCAGGCGCCGGCCAGCACCATCTCTTCAAGCGCCGCCGGCTTTGACGCATTGCCCTTGCCCGACAGGCCGATATTCATCGGAAAGGCATCGAAGGACTGGATCATGCGCGCCATGTGCCAGGGTCCCGGCGTGCAGGTGGTGGCCAACGTGCCATGCGCGGGGCCCGTGCCGCCGCCCAGCATTGTCGTGACACCGCTCATCAGCGCTTCCTCGATCTGCTGCGGGCAGATGAAATGGATGTGCGCGTCGAATCCGCCGGCCGTGAGGATCTTGCCCTCGCCGGCGATGATCTCGGTGCCGGGGCCGATGATGATGGTGACGCCGGCCTGCGTGTCCGGATTGCCGGCCTTGCCGATCGCGGCGATGCGGCCATCCTTCAGGCCGATATCGGCCTTGACGATGCCGGTGAGCGCATCGACGACCAGCGCATTGGTGATGACGGTATCGACGGCGCCGCCGGCCCGCGTCACCTGGCTTTGGCCCATGCCGTCGCGGATGACCTTGCCGCCGCCGAATTTTACTTCCTCGCCGTATACGGTGAGATCCTTCTCCACCTCAATGAAGAGCTCGGTGTCGGCAAGCCGCACCTTGTCGCCGACCGTCGGTCCATACATCTGCGCATAGGCGGCACGGCTTATCCTGGCCATCAGCGATTGCTCCCGAAATTCAGGTTGAATGAACGCGAGGTGCACATTGTCGCCACCCAATGGTCACGCAATGACCCGCTCGGCGACACCTTGCGCTCCCATTTGGCGGTTGAGGTGCCCCGGTCAGCCCAGAACGACCGTTTGCCAAACCGATGGAAGGAATATCCATGCTCAAAGCGATTCTTCTCGCCGCAACCGCCACCACGTTGATGGCGGGCACTGCCAATGCCCAGCAGCAGCCGACGCCGCAGCCCAGTCCCGCGCCGACCGCGCCCGCCGCGCCCGCCGCGCCGAAAGCCCAGCCCGCGGCGCCCGCTATCCAAAGCGTCAATGTCGTCGATATCACCGAACTGCCCAAGGACACGCAGACGCAGGTCAACCAGATCGTGGCGCAACGCGGCGATGCCGGCCTGCAGACATTGCGCAAGTCGATCGACGCCACGCCCAAGGTCAAATCCGCGCTCGAAGCCAAGGGCATGAGCTCCGCGCAAGTGATCGCTGCAAGCATGCAGCCCAATGGCGCGCTGACGCTGATCACCAAGAAAGCGAGCTGATTGCACGCCCAGGCGGGCCGCCTTGCGGTCCGCCTGCCATATTTTGAAGGGAATGCGGGCCGCGTTGCGGTCCGCCTGCCATATTTTGAAGGGAATGCGGGCCGCGTTGCGGTCCGCCTGCCGGCTTTTGAAGGGAACCAGCGGCCAGACAGGACCGTTTCGCTGTTTTCGCCCCGCCACGAGTTCAGTCAGGAGCGAGCGATGGCGACTGCCCCGCGTTTTGCAAAATGGAGTCCCGTGGCTGCCGCCACGCTTTTCATGGCGGCCGCCCACACGGCGTCCGCGGCGCAGCCGCTGGACAACGGCCGGCCCGCCGCGGCAATCGTCGATTCCGATGTCCGGCAGGAAGAGGCGCTCTCCACGACGGAGGCCGGAAAGGTCATCACGGCCATCGACCGCACCCGCGAGAATATCGGCGCGGTGCGCAAGATCACCAAGCTCGACACGGTCGACATCGTGTTCCTGACCGACGCGGCGCGCAGCGAGGGCGGGCCGCCGCCGGCGATAGAGAACAAGGTGAAGCAGCATCAGGAGGACGTCGCCGAACTGCGCCAGGAGATCGAGGCGAACGCCCTGCTCTTCAACGCGATCGATTCGCGGCGCGTGCAGGCCGAGGACGTGCTCGCCGTAGAGTTCGACAATCCGGGGAAGGTCGTCATCTATGCCGCCGCCAAGCCTCCGAAGTGATGTGAGCGCGCCGGCGGACGTCACAGCTTGCCCATCACCTTTTGCTGGAAGCCATAGACCTCGCGTTTGCCGCCCAGCGGCACCAGCGTGACGTCGCGCTCCTGTCCGGGCTCGAAGCGCGTCGCGGTGCCGGCGGCGATATCGAGCCGCATGCCGCGCGCGCTCTCGCGGTCGAATTTCAGGCCCTCATTGGTCTCGTAGAAATGATAGTGGCTGCCGACCTGGATCGGCCGGTCGCCGCTGTTGGCGACCTTGAGCGTGACGGTCGGCAGCCCCTTGTTGAGCTCGATCTCGCCCTTGGCCGCGATGATTTCGCCGGGGATCATCGCGCCCTCACAACACGCCGAAGGCGAGGCCGACGCCGGCCGCCGCGCAAGCCGCACCCGCAGCGCGCGCTAGGCTGCGGAAGCGCATGCCGAGGCTGAGGGCCGCCGCGATGCCCACGGCATGGAGAAGGGCCGTCGCGGCGGCGAAGCCCGCAATGTATTCCAGCCCGCCGGCGTTTTCGGGCACTTCCGTGCCGTGGGCGTGACCATGGAACAGCGCGAACAGACCGATGACCGCGATCCCGGTCGAGACCGGCAGGTCAATCGCCAGTGCCACCAGCAGGCCAAGCGTCACCACGGAAGCGAGGATGCCGGGCTCGACGAAAGGCATCGGCACATGCAGCATACCGAGCGCGCCGCCGGCCAGCATCACGCCGACAAAGGCCAGCGGCCAGGCCCAGATAGCCTTGCCGCCCTTCAGCGCCGCCCACAAGCCGACGGCGATCATGACCGTCATGTGGTCGAGACCGGACAGCGGGTGCGCGAAACCGGCGGCGAAGGACGAGGTCGTGGCGATGCCGACATGGGCATAGGCCGGCATGGCGGCTGCCAGGAAAAGGATCGCGGCAAGCGTGGCACGTTTCGTCGAAGCGGGGATCATCTTTCTGCCCTTCCAATTGAACCGGTCAAGCGGCCTTGCGCGCACCGCAGCCTTCGGCCTTGAGCACGCGCCTGGTCGACGGCGGATATTTCGTCAGCTTGGCCGCCGGCCGGATCGGCCGCGGCGCGAAATTGCCGCCGCAATTGGGGCAGACGCCACCCAGCACATTGTCCACGCAGTCGGCGCAGAAGGTGCACTCGAAGGTGCAGATCAGCGCATCGGTCGCTTCCGGCGGCAGATCCTTGTCGCAGCATTCGCAATTCGGCCTGAGCTCCAGCATCTGTCTTCCTCCTCACCGGATCGGTTCATGCACGGTCACCAGCTTGGTGCCGTCGGGAAATGTCGCCTCGACCTGGACGTCGTGGATCATCTCGGCGATGCCGTCCATGACCTGGGCGCGGGTGACGACATGCGCACCCGCCTCCATCAGTTCCGCGACCGGGCGGCCGTCGCGCGCGCCTTCGACGACGAAGTCGGTGATAAGGGCGATGGCTTCGGGATGGTTGAGCTTGACGCCGCGCTCCAGCCGCTTGCGCGCCACCATCGCCGCCATGGCGATCAGCAGCTTGTCTTTTTCACGCGGCGTCAGGTTCATGCAACTTCCCGGCAATCGAAATCAGAGTGACCACAATTTAGGCAGGCCCGCCCGCCCATTGAGCAGTTCGACGAGCGGAACCAGCCGCTTGCGGAGCTGGTAGCCGTCGCCGGCACAGAGCCTCGCAAGAAGCTTGCCAGATCGGCCGACGCGCCAGAAACTGGCGCCGCCCCAACCACCGATGGCGGGGTCGCCGATGATGGCGCGGGCCGGCTCCAGCAGACTTTCAGCCTGCGGCGACACCAGCAGCAATGTGGCAACGGCAAGCGCGCCGCCGGTCGCCGCCCGGCGCTGGAGCGTTGCGGCGATGTCCGGGCCGAGCCGGAAATCCTCCGCATGGACCAGCGCACCGCCCTGGCGAACCCGCCAGCGGTCACGGAAACTGCCTTGAACCATCCGCTCGCCCATCGCCAGCCGGCCGAACAGCGTGGCTTCGAGCATCAATGCCTCGGCATCGTCGCCAAGCTCGACATCCAGCGTGCGGAAGAAGGCGGCCCGGTCGAAAACGATGGTTTCCTGCGGCAGCCAGGCGATGCGGCCGCCCGGACCGACCCGCAGGTTGACGCTTGTCTCGGCCCTGTCGGCGGCGGCGCGATAGACCTTCTCGCAGGCCTGGGTGGTGACGGCGGCGGAGGCGTCCGCGCCGACCTCGACCGTCCAGCCGAGGCGATCGCCGCCGGTCAGCCCGCCGGCGGTGTTGATCAGCACCGCCTCGAGCGGATCGCCTTGCACCGCCGGCAGGCGGATCTTGGCCGATCCGTCCTGATAGAGCCGCCGCAGGCGCGTCCGGCCGCCGCTCTTGCTGCAGAAAAGCCTGCCCAGTCCGGCAACACGTTGCGGGGCAGGCAAGGGAGGGGCGGCCAAAGGCGAGGCAGGCTGGGATGTCAAAGTGTTGCCGATCATGTCCATGATCCCAGGTTAAGCACTCCGGCGGCTTTGTCGATATCGCTTGTTGCTTGACATCGTTTCGGTTTCTATAGAGGGAAGCCACCTTGGAGCGGTCGCGCGGTGCCTGGCGAGGTAAGGGCAACGGCGTTTGTTGGGTCCGGGGATCAAAAAAAGAGGCGCTGATCAGTTGGCGTCGGGCAACGACAGGGAAGGAACCGAATGGCTGACCAGCTGACGACCGAGATCATCGAAAAGATCAAGGCGCATGCCGATACCGGCGGCGAGGAAATCACCGCCAGCACCGATCTCGGCACGCTCGGCATCCATTCGCTGGAGCTGACCGAGATCATCTTCGATCTCGAGGAAAAGTACGGCATCGAGATCGAGATGAACACGGTCGATGCCTGGAGCAACCTCAAGAACGTCGGCGACATGGTCGAGGCGGTTCGCGAACTGATCGCGAAAAAAGCCTGACTGCATGCAAAAACGCGTCGTCATCACCGGTATTGGCGGGATTTGCGGGCTCGGCAACGATGCGGCGGCGATATGGGACGCCATGCGCGCCGGCCGCTCGGCCATCGGCCCTATCGACAATCCGTCGCTGCATGACCTCAAGGTCAAGACCGGCTGCGAAATCAAGCAATTGCCGGACCATGGCATCGACCGCAAGCAGGTCGTGTCGATGGACCGCTTCAGCCTGCTGGCCGTGATCGCGGCGCGGGAAGCCATGCAGCAATCGGGCTTGACCGCGCATGCCGACAACACTTACCGGATGGGCGCAATCGTCGGCATCGGCGTCGCGGGCTTCGAGACGATCGAGGAGAACTACCGCGCCATCCTGCTCGAAGGGCGCAACCGCGCCGCCATCTTCACCGTGCCGAAAGTGATGCCGGGCGCGGCCGCCGGCCAGGTCAGCATGAATCTCGGGTTGCGCGGCCCTGTTTTCGGCGCCACCTCGGCCTGCTCGTCGGCCAACCATGCGATTTCCTCGGCGGTCGACCAGATCAGGCTCGGTCGCGCCGACGTGATGGTCGCCGGCGGCACCGAAGCGCCGCTGGTGTGGGGCGTGCTTAAGGGCTGGGAGGCGCTCAGGGTGCTTTCGCCAGACACCTGCCGGCCGTTCTCGGCCGATCGCGCCGGGCTGGTGCTCGGCGAAGGCGCCGGCATGGCGGTGCTCGAAAGCTACGATCACGCGATGGCGCGCGGCGCCACGATTCTGGCCGAGATCGCCGGCGTCGGGCTTTCGGCCGATGCCTCCGACATCGTCGCGCCGACCATCGAGGGACCGGAAGCGGCAATGCGTTTTTGCATGGCGGATGCCGGGCTCAATCCGGAAGATGTCGACTACCTCAACGCGCACGGCACCGGCACCAAGGCCAACGACCAGATCGAGACCGCGGCGATCAAGCGCGTATTCGGCGGGCATGCCCGTTCGCTTTCGGTGTCCTCGACCAAGTCGATGCATGCGCATTGCCTCGGCGCTTCGGGCGGGCTGGAGATGATCGCCTGCGTGATGGCGATCCGCGACGGCATCGTGCCGCCGACCGCCAATTACCGCGAGCCGGACCCGGAATGCGATCTCGACGTGACGCCGAACACGGCGCGCGAGCGCAGGGTGCGCGCGGCGGTCAGCAACAGTTTCGCCTTCGGCGGAACCAATGCGGTGCTGGCCTTCAAGGCGGTCTGACCGCGGCCGACCGATTGACTGTGTGTCCATGCCAAGCCGCTTGCCGGTGTATTGATCCCGGCCGGCCGGCATCCTAATTCTCCCTGACCCGCCATGAGCGCCGCCCGCCGCCGATCCGCATCCGGAGTTTGCGATGACCGACCTGTCCGCCTTTCCGATCGCCAAGCGCTGGCCGGCCAAGCACCCCGAGCGCCTGCAGCTTTATTCCGCCACGACGCCCAATGGCGTGAAGGCGTCGATCGCGCTGGAGGAGATCGGCCTGCCTTATGAGCCGCATTATGTCGATATCGGCAAGAATGAGAGCTGGACGCCGGAATTCCTGTCGCTCAATCCGAACGGCAAGATACCGGCGATCATCGATCCGGACGGTCCGGGCGGCAAGCCGATCGGCTTGTTCGAGTCCGGCGCCATCCTGCTCTATCTGGCCGACAAGACCGGCAAGCTCATTCCCGCCGATCCGGCGCGCCGCTACGAGGCGATCCAATGGGTGTTCTTCCAGATGGCGGCGATCGGCCCGATCTTCGGGCAGGTCGGCTTCTTCCACAAATTCGCCGGGCGCGAAATTGCTGACAAGCGGCCGCTGGAGCGCTACCGCGACGAGTCGCGGCGGCTGATCGGCGTGCTCGAAACGCGCCTGAAGGGCCGCAAGTGGATCATGGACGACGACTACACCATCGCCGATGTCTCGATGCTGGGCTGGGTGCGCAACCTGATCGGGTTCTACGAGGCGCGCGACCTGGTCGGTTTCGACGATTTCCCGACCGTTGCCGAATGGCTGGAGCGCGGCCTGGCACGGCCTGCGGTGAAGAGGGGCCTGACCATCCCGGCGAAGGGCTGAAGTAGCTTCGGGAAACGTGCAGCGGTGGGCGCAACAAAAAAAGCCCTGCGGGCGCGCTTGACCGAGGTTGATCGCGCGGCCCATGCCGGGCTGGTTCGACGCTCGGAAAAGGCGCTTTGGCTGAAGATGGCGGTGGCTAAGCGGGCGCGGCTAGCGCCTGCGTTGGAGATTAGCCGAAACCCCCGTGTCGTCGTCATACTCGGGCTTGACCCGAGTATCCATGCCGTGGCCCTTGCCGTAGAGTGCAACGGTGCAGAATTCTGTAACCGCAGCAACGCCTTAGCGTCACGGCATGGATTCTAGGGTCTGCGCGCGTCGCTTCGCTCCTTGCTCCGCCCTAGAATGACGACCGTGCTGTCGTGGTGGCCAATCGCGAAGGTCCGGCTCGGCGACTTCGCCGTCCGGAATCGCGTAAAGGGGCTACTTCGCCTTGGCCTTGGCATCACCGCGACCGAACACGGAAGCCGCGAGGCGCGCGGTGGCGACGACTGCTCCTGTGGCGACGCTGGCCACGGTGCGGATCGGCCCCGATTTGCTTGCCGGCGACTTGGCATGTTTCGCGCTCTTGGCCGCGACCTTGTGGGCCGCGCCGGGCGTCACTTTCTTCGGCGCTGCCTTACCGAAGGTCGGCTTGGCGTCCTTCGATCGTTCGGCCGCCGCCGGGCCGGCTTGGGCTTGCGTCGTCCTGGATTGGCTAGCCCTGGCCTTCTTGGGCGCGGTTTTTCTGCTGTTCGTTGCCATCTGACGGCTCCTGCATTCTCGGTCGCAGTTTCGGAGGGAAAGCGTCCACCGCCTTCCTGGAATTGCTCCGGCGCCGGACAATTCGGGATAGGGTCATAACGGCGCGAAAACCTTAAGGTTCCCGCCCAAAACTATTGAAAATTGAGCAGGTTAACCAATAACCAAGGAACCAACGACCATGTCGGCAGGCCGGCGCCGCGCCAGCACCCGCTCGATGTTGGGCATGTCATTGGAGGCGATCCAGGCGCGGGCGTCCTCGTCGGACTTGCCATGTTCGCGCCAGCGCTCCATCAGGCGGCTTTCGAGCTCGGCCCGCGGCACGTCGACGAAGATGGTGAAATCGAACAAAGGCGCCAGCCGCGACCACGGCTCCTCGTCGAGCAGCAGATAGTTGCCCTCGACCAGGATGAACTTGGTGTCGGTGCCGACGATTTCGGCCGCCGCGCGCGACAGTTCCATGCTGCGGTCGAACACGGGAATCGCGATATCGGGTTCGCCGGAGCGGATGCGCTTCAAGAGCGTCTCGAAACCGGCGAAATCGAACGTTTCCGGCGCGCCCTTGCGGGGGCGCAGGCCGCGGCGGTTGAGAATGATGTCGTCATAATGAAAGCCGTCCATCGGTACGACCTCGGATGTGCCTTCCGGCAGCAGTTCATGCAATGCAGCTGACAGCGTCGACTTGCCGGAGCCGGGCGGACCGGCGATGGCGACAACGAAGCGCCTGGCTCCGCCGGCGCGCTTGAAGATGGCGGCTGTGATATGGGCGATCTCGGACATCGGCGGCTTTCCGGCTGCGGTTCAGCCGACATCTTGGCGGGTGTCGGCGGAAAATTCAAACCTCGTTCCGAAGTTCAGGCGGCCTGCGCACCTTCGAGGTTAGCCGAGGCGTCCATCCTCGTCGCCCTGGAATAACGAACTCTCAGGCGCTGGCCGACGTCTCAATCAGGAACCGAGCCGCCGATGCGCAGGAACCCGCCGTCGAACGGCACCTCCCGCGCTGCCCCGCCGGCAGCGAGGACACGCAGGCGGTCGGGCGCCGATTGCAGACCGCTCGGCGGCTCCACGTCCGCGAGCGGAACCCCACCGATGACATGGCGAAACGACACCGACCGCCCCTCGGCGAGCGCAAAGGCTGTGGCCACGCCTTCATGCTTCAACCAGTTGTCGCCGAGCGAAGCGGCGTGGCCGACGGCCGTGCGGCCGTCCTCGATGCCGAGCACGCCGACGTGACGGCCGCTCCAGGGCGCGTAGTCGCGGCCGCCATTCGAGAACCACAGCATGGTGACCGGCAGCTCGGCCGGGTTCTTCAGCACCAGAACCAGATCCTGCTCGGCGCGGCGGGCAATCGCCGTCCAGCCCGGACCGCCGTGGTCCGCCTCGACCAGGGTGATGAAATCCTCGCGCCTGTCTTCCATGCGGTAGCCGGTGAGGTCGGTTGTGCCGCCGGCGGCGAGCGGGAATTTTGTGAGGTCGGCGGCGCGAGCCGGATAGGCCAGCATGAAGCGGCCGCGCGCCGGATCGGGCTCCGGCGGCATCGGCGGCGTGACGGCCATGCGCTTCGCAGAGAAGGCGAGCCGGCCGCCGCCCGTCATCGCCGTCATCGGATGATGGGCGACGGAAATCGCGCTGGCGCCGCCGGAAAAGATGTGCTCCTGGTAGAGGAAGGGATGGCTGTCGCGCAGTGTGAAGACCTTGTCGACAGTGGCGCCCATGACCTTGCGGCGCAGCCGGACGACGGCGCGCCAGCCGCCGGGAACCGCGCCGTTGTCGACGACGTCCCACTCACTGTTGGCCGGCCAGCCATGCAGGGGCGCGGTCTCGACGTCACTGGTGGAGAAAGGCGCGCAGAGAAAATCGCCTGAGAGCCGCACCGTGCCTTCGGGCAGGGTTTCCGGCAGGCTCTCGCGCGGCGAGCCGACCCAGGGCGCGCGGTGCAGGGGCTTCAGGATGCGGCCTTCGGCCTCGACCTCCATGGCACTGATGTGACCGACGGCAAGATCGAGCGAAACCGAGATGCCCTTTGCGCCGATGGTGAGCGTGTCCATGAATGCTTCCCGAATCTCTTCTCGCGGCAGCAAAGCCTGTCCGGCACCGGATACGCAAGCGTGATGGCTGGCAATTTGCATCAGGCGTTTTCGCCCCCGCCAACCTATCCTTCGTCATTCTAGGGCGGAGCAAGGAGCGAAGCGACGCGCGCATACCCTAGAATGACGAAGGATAGGTCGCCGCTTCACGCGCGATAAAAAATCGCAAGAGAGGGGAACAGCGCCACGCTGAAAACGACCCTACTGCCTTTTATACTCCCTGACCGGCGACTTGGTGCCATCGGTATAGGTCACCTGCACCGCCATCGATTTCACGTCGTCCTTGACCTTGAAATAGGGTTGGTAGTCGGAAGGAATTGCATAAGGGTCCTTGGCGTCGCAGGGCGGCATCTTGATCTCCTTGTCGAGCGCGGTTCCGTTCAGGCTGTAATGCACTTGCCTGATGGCGCAGCGGAAGGAGAGCATCTGGGTGAAATAGACCAGGCCGCGATTGCCGCCTGCATCGAAGGCGATCCACGACGTCCAGAACTGGTCGAGGATCTGCTTGTTGCCCTGCTGGAGCGCTGAATCTGGATCGAAGCGGATGTCGAACGGGCCGGTCTCACGACCGCGGATGTCGAGATATTTGATGCCGATATTGGTCGCCGCGGTGCTGTCCGGCAATTCGAAGCTCGGATTGGGCATCGGCTTGCCGGTGCGCTGGTCGTTCATCGCCAGCATGCCGGTCTCGGTGAACGGGCCATTGGCGCCGAGCCGCCAGGAAATCGCCGTCGCCGGCTCGGGCAGCGAGATCGTCATCGACCAGCCGGCGTTGGAGCGCGTCGGCGTCAGCGTCGGCACGAAGCGCGACGGGTCGAGCACGTCGCCCAATGCCGTCAGCCGGGCGCGGCTGCGGTCGAGCCAGTCGGCCAGTTGGGTCTGATCGACGAAATATTTGAGCAGGCCGCCGTCTTTTTCGTACGAAACGAATTTGGTCAGCGCGGTCGCCTCGCTGCGCTTGTCGGCCAGCGTCTGGCTGCCCAGGCGGTCTTCCGAAAACTCCTGCGCCAGGAGGAAATAAGCCGGCGCGTAATCCGGGTTGGCCGCGATGAAGGCGTTTAGCTTGTCGAGCCGCTGCGCGTCGTCGAACTGCAACAGATGGACGAGCTTGAGCGAGGGCGCCTTGGCCTTTTCGGCGAGCTGGCCGAACACTTCGCGGGCGCTCGCCTTGCCGTCCTGGACCCTGAGCAGCGTGGCAAAGCGCGTATAGGGGTCGATCGCATCGACATCGAAGCCGGCAAAGGCAAGATAGGAACGGCGGGCGTTGAGCATGTCGCCGGCCAGCTCGTAGACGCGGGCATTGTGATAGAACTCGTCCGGGCGCTTCGGATCGGCGATCGTTCCGCCTTGCGCCGCAAGCTGCGCAAAGCCCTTGGCGATGGTGTCGATAGAAGCGGCGATCTGCTCGGTGGTCGCCTGCAGCTTTTCGGCCTGCGCCTGCTGCTGTTCTTGGCCCGCGGCCAAGCTGTCGGTGGTCTGCTTGACCGCCTCCACGGTCTTCTGCGTCTCGGTGCCCTGTTGGGTCTGCCTGGTCTGCGTCAGCGCGATCTCTTCGGTCGTCTTCGCTACCGTGTCGGTGGACTTCTTGACCGCTTCGACGGTCTTCTGCGTCTCTGTGACGGTCTTTTCGATCTTCGCCACTTTCTGCGAGACGATGCCCAGCGACTGCTGCAGCTCGGCCACCGCCGGCACGAGGCCGGCGATCACGCCATTCTGCGAATTCGTTTGCTGCTGGATGCCGTAGACGCCGCCGGCGATTGCCGCCGCGCTGGTGGCGAAGATCAGCGCCGGCATGGCCTTTGCCGCCAGCACCAGGCGCAGCACCATGGCGATGGCGATGATCAACGCCGCGACCGCGGCGCCGAGCGCGATATAGGCGGCAAAGGGTCCGAGCGGGTTGAGCACGTCGCCGACCGCGCCGCTGACAAAGGCGAAGCTCGCCGCCCATTTGCCGGTGCGGCTGAGCGATGCCCGCAGAAGCGAGGTGGTGCCCGTGGCGATTTCCGACATTGCCGATCCCCCCAAAACCAAGCCGCGGGCATATTAACGGAAAGGTGGGGCGGAAGGCAAAACGGGGGTAAGCAGGGGCCGGCGATTGGCGAAAGCCAAGCAGCATCCGATCTCCCCCCTTGCGGGGGAGATGTCCGGCAGGACAGAGGGGGTGCGAAGGAACGCGGCTTTGCAGAATGACCGATGTTCAATCAGCCTGCGTCCGAGGGCCTATTTCTCATGACGGCCACGCCGGCGGGACAGCACCCCCTCTGCCTGCCGGGCATCTCCCCCGCAAGGGGGGAGATTGGCCGCTTCGCCGGCAGCACCCCGAAAACCTGGGCAAATGCCTTATTGCGGCCGTTAACCCATTGGACGCGGCATATGCGGTACGTTAGCTTCGCCGCATCTCAGCAACAGCTTTAGAACCGTCTTGCCCCGTCCCTTCCCGCTCCTCCAGAAACTCATCGCCGCGATGGCCCTGCTCCTGCTGGTCGCCGGCTGCACCACGGCCGCGCCGCCTGAAAGCGTGCTTGCCGTGCCGGCGAAGCCGCAGAAATATGCGGCGATCGTGGTCGATGCCTCGACCGGCAAGACCTTGTTCGAGGTGAACTCGAGGTCGCAGCGCTATCCCGCCTCGCTGACCAAGATGATGACGCTCTATATGCTGTTCGAGGCGCTGGAGTCCGGGCGCGTCACCAAGCAGACGCAGATTCCGGTTTCCGACCACGCCGCCTCGCAGCCGCCGACGAAGCTGCGCTTCCGGCGCGGCGAGACGATCGACGTCGATTCCGCCATCCGCGCCATGGTGGTGAAGTCGGCGAACGATGTGGCGGTGGCGGTGGGCGAGTATCTGGGCGGCGGCTCAGAGGATCAGTTCGCCGCCATGATGACTGCCAAGGCGCGCGCACTCGGCATGACCGCCACCAATTTCCGCAATGCATGCGGCCTGCCCGATGACGGCCAGGTGACCACGGCGCGCGACATGGCGGTGCTGGGCATGGCGCTGGAAAAGCGCTTTCCGCAGCATTTCCACTATTTCTCCGAAAGCGACTTCATGTTCCGCGGCCGGCTGGTGCGCGGCCACAACGACATGCTGGGCCGCGTGCGCGGCGTCGACGGCATCAAGACCGGATACATTCGTGCCTCCGGCTACAACATCGTCACCTCCTACAATGCCGACGGCAGGCATCTGATCGTGGTGGTGATGGGCGCCGACAGCGCGCGCCAGCGCAACAACCATGTCGAGGCGCTGATCCAGCGAAGCCTGGGGCCGACGACAGCCGATCCCGGCCAGCCCAGGCTGATGTATTCCGGGCAGCAGCCGGCTTCGCCCCTGCCCGGCATGGCGCCGCCCGACTCGGCTTTGCCAGGGCTGCCGGCACCGGGTTCCGCGCCCCCTGCGTCGATGCAGGCTGGCCAGCCGGCGTCCGACCTGCCGTCGCCGGATCTGGCGTCGCCCACTTCGCCGCTGCTGCTGCCGGCGCAGTAGCGCGGCGCCCTTGTCGGCTCGTCATTCCAGGGCGGAGCAAGGAGCGAAGCGACGCGCGCAGACCCTAGAATGACGAACCGATAGAAACGGCGCCCGACGGCCCGGGTCTGTCGAGATTCAGGCCAGGCCGCGCCGAGAATGATGGTTTCCGAGAACCGAGCGGAGCGTACTTTAAGCACGTGAGCACCGGAAGCGCAGGAAATCGTCGTTCGCAGGCCGGCATCACCTGAATATCGGCGGAGCCTACCGGACCACCAGCACCGGGATCCGCGTCAGCGACACCACCTCCGCCGTCTGGCTGCCAAGCATCAGGCGGCCGAGGCCGCGGCGGCCGTGCGAGGCCATGACGATGAGGTCGCTGCCCTCGGCGCCCGCAACTTCAAGGATCGCCTCGGCCGGCGCCTTGTTCTCGACGTGGACGCCCTTGGAGGCCACACCCTTGGCCTCGGCTTCGGCCTTGCATTTGTCGAGCACCTCGCTTGCATATTTGCGCGCGCTTTCCTCGTAATTGGAGAGCTCGTCGGCGGCGACATAGCCGGCCATGGCACCGCCCCAGGCCAGCGTCGGGAACGGCTCGGAGACGGTGACGAAAGCCACGGCGGCGCCAAGGCCCACGGCCAGCTCCAGCCCGTGGGCGACGCCCTTTTGGGCGAGTTCCGAACCGTCGGTGGCAATCAGGATTGTCTTGTACATGGTGGCGATCCCTCATTTGCGGGGCGCTGCGCGCGGCCCAGGTGGCGGGAGCCTGAACGGTCAGGCCTGATGTCGATATAGTCAGCCTATCAGGCCCGCCACAGGGGCCAGGTTGATCCGGATCAAGGCCAGGGGGCGGAGACGATTGCTCCAGGGTGGTGAGAAATTGCCGACGGCGCTCCCCCTCTCCGTCTCGGCTTCGCCGAGCCACCTCTCCCCCGCCTCCGGCGGGGGCGAGGAACCCAGGATTGCGAACGGCGCGGCAATGGCGATTGGCGTTTCCTCGCCCCCGCAAAGCGGGGGAGAGGTGGATCGGCGCGAAGCGCCGAGACGGAGAGGGGGCTGCGCCGCCAGGTGCGATTGCAGCGCGAAGGTCGGCGGAGAAAGCAACGCCCGCCCAATCACAAGAACTTGTTCCGTCACACACTTTTCATACTG
This sequence comes from Mesorhizobium sp. CA16, assembly GCF_020165175.1. NCBI lineage: Bacteria > Pseudomonadati > Pseudomonadota > Alphaproteobacteria > Hyphomicrobiales > Phyllobacteriaceae > Mesorhizobium > Mesorhizobium sp. CA16. The sequence continues at coordinate 158,483 of NZ_JAIUHP010000015.1, read as the reverse complement.
ACCATGGATATGCCGCGCCGGCTTGGCGTATCGTATCGCAAAGCCTCGAACAGGAGCACCGACCATGGCCAGCGACCCGAAGGCAGCCGCGCAGAAGCAGGCAGACAACGAGAACGACGTCGCCGGCGAATATCTCGAGGCGGAAACCGTGTTGGAGGATGCCCAGCACGGAGCCGACGAGATCCTCGAAGCGCCGGAGGTGCCGGATTCCGAACCGCATGTGCCCGGCCGGATCAAGCCGAAGAAAAAACCCTCGGCGATCAGCGGCCGGAAATTCCGCAAGCGCGACCTGGTGCGCATCGACGATCTCAGGCCCAGCCTTGCCGACCGCATCCGCTCCGACCATCCCGACCTGCCGCGCGGCGCCCGCATCAGCCGCGAGGAGCTCGGCCGCTACCGCATGCGCTACATGGAGGAGTTGCTGCAGCAGGAGCATGGGGAATTCTCCGAGCTCGACCGCCAGGTAGTTGAATCGATCGCGAGACAAGACACGATCTCGGAAAACTCGGAAGAGGAGTTCGAGGAGCACCGCTCCTTCGCCGACCGCGTCTCCGACACGATGGCCGAGTTCGGCGGCAGCTGGTGGTTCCTGATCTCGTTCGGCACCGTGCTTCTGGTCTGGATCGGCATCAACCTGATCGCCGGCCTGGCGCACGCCTTCGATCCCTACCCGTTCATCCTGCTCAACCTTCTGCTCTCCTGCATCGCCGCCATCCAGGCGCCGGTGATCATGATGAGCCAGAAGCGGCAGGAAGCCAAAGACCGGCTGCGCTCCTTCAACGACTACCGGGTGAACCTCAAGGCCGAGCTGGAAGTGCGGCACCTGCACGAAAAGCTCGACTACCTCATCTCGCGCCAATGGCAGCGCCTGGCCGAAATGCAGCAGATGCAGCTCGATGCCATGCACGAGCTGACCGCGGCGAAGAAGGTGAAACGCGCGACACGGGCGGTGCGGCGCAAGACGGCGAAGGCGGGGGCGGAAGGTTAGGCCAATTCCTCGCCCCGCCAGAGGCGGGGAGAGGTGGCTCGGCGAAGCCGAGACGGAGAGGGGAGCGCCCTATCCGACAATCCTCCGTCAGACAATCAACCCGCAGCCTCCCACCCAATCGCCAATTGGCCGTTGAAGCCACGGGCGGCTTCGGCTATGAAGCCGTGGCTGGCCGGCTCACCGGCCGGTTCGTTTTCCCGGGAAGCACCCGTAGCTCAGCTGGATAGAGCGCTGCCCTCCGAAGGCAGAGGTCGCAGGTTCGAATCCTGCCGGGTGCGCCATTTTTATACTGTCAAAACAGGTGGTTAGCAAGGTATTTTTCCCGCGAGACGAGGTCGGGAAGTGCGTCGCGGAAGCACCACGGAAGCAGTCGGACATGTATTCGGGCTAGGCTTTGACCGATCACTGTGGAGTCAGACGCCCATTCCGCGCCAACTTACCACTGGTCGCGGCCGGGTGCAGCTTGTGGCTCCGGCTAAGGCCCAACTCTACTCATGGGACTGTGGTTTCTTCACGGTCAATATGTCGAATTTTCTGCGGGGGCGGCCGGAGACTGTCTAACGGGTGCTGGCTGAGGCATAGATCAGATTGCTATAGCTCACCTTTTTCGATATCATGAGTTATAGAAAGGGGCTCTATAGCTCATGGCATGGAATTGGGAGCAGGCCGACTGGCCGCATTTTACCTACGACAAGATGGCATTGGACCCGCTGGAAAGCGAGTTCCTATTGCGATCGGGCGAGTTCCTGGGCGTGTTTCGCCATGTCGGCCCCGATGACCGCGACCAGATCCGCATCGATCTAATCAGCGAAGAGGCCTTGAAGACATCCGAGATCGAGGGTGAGTATCTCAACCGGGAAAGCCTGCAATCATCCTTGCGGCAGCAGCTTGGGCTCGGAGGCGAGAATAGGCGCATACCGCCCGCCGAGCGGGGCATCGCCGAAATGATGGCCGACGTGTATCTGCATTTTGCCAAGCCGCTCTCGCATCGCACGCTCTATGCCTGGCACAAGATGGTGATGTCCGGAGAGCGACGCATCGAGACGATCGGCAACTATCGCCAGCACGCCGATGCCATGCAGATCGTCTCTAACCGGCTGGACAAACCCAAAGTGCATTTCGAGGCGCCGCCCTCATCGCGCGTGAAAGCCGAGATGGACGCCTTTACCATCTGGTTCAACGATACCGCGCCCAAGGGTAAGACTCCGCTTCCCGCGCTGACGCGCGCCGGTATCGCGCATCTTTATTTCGAGAGCATACATCCGTTCGAAGACGGCAACGGCCGCATAGGACGCGCGCTTTGCGAAAAGGCGATGGCGCAAAATCTGGGCGAGCCGAGTCTCATCGCGTTGGCCTATACGATCGAACGTCATCGCAAGGCTTATTACGACCGGCTGGAAGCCAGCAACAAAAGCAACGCGATTACCGACTGGCTGCTATATTTCGCCGACACGATCCTCGAAGCGCAGCGCGTAACGCTTGCTCGTGTCGAATTCTCCGTCGCCAAGGCCAAATTCTACGAGCGCCATCGGGATCAGTTCAACGAGCGCCAGGAAAAAGTCATCGCTCGAATGTTCCGCGAAGGTATCGACGGCTTCAAGGGCGGTCTTAGCGCCGAGAATTACATCGCCATCACCCAGGCGTCGCGCGCTACGGCGACGAGGGACCTGCAGGATCTCGTTGCCAAGAGTGCGCTGATAAGAGCTGGTGAACTCCGACACACACGTTACACGCTGAATATTTGTGACGATCGTGCGTAAATCCCATCGAAAGAAGAGGCAGGCTGTCAAAGAGCCTGCTTGCCTCAACATCAGTGAATGGCGGGCAGCTACCCGGCAGGAAGTGGTGGAATGGGTAACAGCGACAGGAAACCTAAGAAGAAGAAAGGCGGCGCCATTCTCGCGGTCAGGTCACGGCTTAGGCCGGTGGATATCTACTGTTATCTGAAAGCTCGCTTTGGCGAACCGAACGGTTTTCAAAACTTTCTGCGCAAGGATGACAGCGATAACTGGATACACTGGGACTACAGCCTCAAGGCCGGCGAGACCGACGTGTATATCTTGGGCATGTCGCGCGAGATTCATATCATGGTCGGCGAGGCGCTCACGCACCAGCAGTGGCGGGACCTGATTGTCGGTATTAGAACGGACTATGCGAGGATCGGTCCGCAGAAATCTGCCGTACTGCAGAGCCTGGAAAAATTCGTCGTCTTTCAGAATAAGTTTGTCAGTATCGCGGGCCTGTGCGCCGACTTGCACGCAGCTATTATCGATGCCCCGGCAAAGACGGCTTTTCCAGAAAGATCGCCAGGTGCCAAATCGCGGCTGAAAACTTTGGAAAAAGCCATGCAAGGAGTATCCACACGTGCGAACGACCTCTTCGGGAACTGTCTAAAGCTTCACCTTCTGATGCCGGTTATGGCCGAGGCCTTCATCAATATGGTGATCCTCATGTTCACCCGCGATGAAATCCGGAATGCCCCTGAAGCCTATCAGGCCTTCATCCGGGCTAAGATTCCCGACCGCCTCGCGCTGCTCAGCCAGCATTGCGATGGCTTTGCACGCGATATCGACAAGAGCACCAATGCCTATGCGCATTTCATGCGAGTCATCGATAAGAGAAATTTCGCATTGCACGGTAATGTCGATCCTATCCGCGAGCAGATCGAGGTGGTCTATTTCGACGGCAGACGCCCGCTCTTCAATATGCCAGGAAACCATGTCGAAAGGTTCTTCGAGCATCTCGAAGCGATTCATCGACCCGAAGAGATCGTGTCCGATTACGAAGCCGTCCACGCATTTCTGTGGGAAATTACGGAATGCCTGAAGCCTCGCACGCAGACGTTCTTCAAGCAAGTCATTGGGGATGCATACCCCGGGTTCGAAGTCCATAAGAAGCGGGCTACTCGCATCCTGCCCGACCATGTGATGATGGGTATGTTGCCAAGTGTGCTCTACGACGACGACCTCGTTGTTAAGTGGTGAGTGAGTCGATTCTTTGGCCCAATAGCTCTAGCCCACATAAGAATTGGCGCGACATGACAAACATGGAATTGGGAAACCCAGGGCGACCAAAGGCGCGTTCTCTCGAAAATATATTCGACGACTTGCGTGTTCTCGCGCAGAGCCCCGGGACATTGCATGATATTTCCGCCATCATGTATCGCGACTGGATCGTTGCTATTGATTTGCGAGAAGCTAAAGTTGCCGACGATCCAGAAAAGCGCTGGTCTACCACCAAGCTAAACAGCAATGAGTTCATGCTCTTGCTCGGGCTGATGGTTCAGTCCGCGTCGGATTGCACTTACTCCATCGTCAATACTGACATCGATTTTGCAGACAAAGCTGACAGACTTCTCAGGGAATTCCACGACCGGCTCACATTGGATTCGATGCCGGATTTCAGTGATCCTGGAAAGATCGAAAGGGCTCTGGGCGCCGCGGCTCGGGAAGCCATTTATTACGGTGCTGACAGCTTCTTTCTCCATCAGCTAGAGCGTTTTGCCCGAGACCGATATCGCGATGATTTTGAATGGCTGATCCGCAATGCTGGGCTTTCAGCGCGTCCAATGGTCGAAATTGCACGGTTCATCATGGAGCATACATCGCGGCAGATGTCAGCGATCAACGCGAGGAAGGAGGATGGAACGGTTCCGACCAAGGCAGATTTAACGGACAGCCTCTTGATCGCCAAAGCCGAGCTGATCAAGAAATTCGGTGCCAGCAAGGCGAAGGCCTTCATGGCCAAGTTCGCAACCCCTGTCACAAACGCAAATGCCAACTTCACGTCTGCGTTTGTTGTGAATCAAGCCAATCTTGCGCCGCTGATCGATATTGGGGAGCATCTCTATGCACCAAACGCATACAGGCTGGCTGAGAGCGTCTACGAGAGCCCGACCTATTGGATGATAGCCGACAAGACATATGTCGACATAGCAGCCAAGCATCGAGGTGCCTTTCTGGAGAAAGCAGCTGCTGACCTCTTTCGATCGGTATTCCGTACGGCGAATGTGTATGAGAACGTCACGATCCAGCCAAGCAAAAAGAAGACAGCCGGCGAAGCCGACGCGCTCATAGTTTACGGCGAGTTCGTGATCGTCGTGCAGGCGAAATCCAAGCGTGTGACGTTAACGGCAAGAGCGGGTGATGAAGAGGCATTAAACAAGGATTTCGAAGGCGCCATTCAAGCCCCATACCGCCAAGCCTACGAGTTTGCCGAGCTAGTCCAGGCCGGAGCGGAATGCAAAACGAAAGACGGCAAAGCACTGATATTCCCACCAACGGTGCGGGTGTTCCCTGCCGTCATATTGAGCGACGCTTTTCCTGCTGCGACGTTTCTCTCAAACATCATGCTGAAGAGAAGCGACAGGATCGCGCCCGTCATTTGGGACCTAGGCGTTCTCGATTGTGTGGCGCGCATGCTGCCAACGCCCATCGAGTTTCTTTACTACCTTAAGTGCCGCTCGGACGTTTTTGATAAGATGCATTCGGATAGTGAATACAATTTTCTCGGCTATCATTTGAAATACAAACTGGCGATGGATCCTGAATATGACTTCATGCATCTTGAGAAGGATTTTGCCGAAATCGTCGAGGATTTTATGATGCCGAGGGACGTCGGGGTGAAGACGGTTCGCCCAGTTAGCATCCTTGAGCGGTTGGACATTCCGGTTATCTCCGAATTGTTCAAGAGCCTGAAGACGGCACCCCCCGAACTGGCATCGGTAGTCATCGACCTCTACGATTTTTCCTATGGCTCGCTGACGGACTTATCTAAAACCGTGCTGGCAATCCGAGAAGAAGTTGCGGCGGGCAAGGAGATGAAATCGTTCTCGATTCTAACAGAAACAGGCGGTCTTACCTACTTGGCTTGCCGGACTCTGAACGACAAAATATGGCTGGCCGCTGAGGCAATCGGCCAAAAACACAAGTACGATTCGAAGCGAGATCGATGGTACGTCATCGTGGACGACATCAGCACATCAGCGCCTGTCGATGCGGCCCTCCCGCTGGTGGAGAAGTGGCATGAGGATGCTGATCTAGCCGAAAACTCCCGCAAGGTAGACGAACTATTCAAGACCAAATGGCAGCCACGTGCCATTCTCCCTAGGCATCAGAAGAATGGGCCGAAGTTGACATGACTTGGCATTCATTTGGGGATTGAATGACACGGGAGGGGTGCACGGAGAACCCCAATTGAAGGTTGGCGGCCCGGTTTTCCAGACCGATGAGGTTGGCCGCGATCGCTTGATATTGCCTGCAGTTCGCCTGAACGACGGATCGCTCAGGCCGCCCAAGCGGTAGGCTGCCGGCGATTTTCTTCAAGTCGTCGAGGATCGAAGCAATATGCGGCCAGGGAAAGTCTGTTGGATCATCGATATCGCGATCTGCGCCAGCGATGATTTCGAGCTTGGCGACGATGCCAAGAAGCGACCGCGCCTGTATGTGGGGAAGTTTGTCCTGAAGCTTTAAAACCGCCGTTGTGGCCTCGACCTCCGCTTGGCAAGCGATCGAATAGCCGACTTTCTCATCGATCGCTTTTGGGTCTGCAGCGCCGAGAACGCGCCTCTCTAGGCGCTGTTGAAGTCGGCAAAGGACATGCGAGACATGCTGCGCCCGCGCCCAATCTCGCAGCAGTTGAATTGCAGGGTCTGCATCCGGCAACCGGTCCAACGCGTTGGCAGTCTTGCCATTCGTGACGGGAGGCATAGTCGTGCTATGGTCGGAATCAGCCATGATCCGAGCTCCGCAAAGCCTAGGCGTGGTCAGACCGTTGGAGGCGGACGCACCACTTCCAACTGTCGTTTCCTAAAACAAGCATATTTGCGCTTTTTGCGCAACAGGGCATTTGAACAATGAAGGTAAGTGCGGCCCAAGTTCGCGCGGCCCGTGGGCTCCTCGACATTTCTCAGCAGGAACTGGCGGATTTATCCAAGGTGAGTTTGAGGACGATCGTGCAATTCGAACGTGGTTCGAAACCCGCATCTGAATCAATCCTCCAAGCGCTGAAGCTGTCACTCGAAGCTGCCGGAATAGAATTCATTCCAGAGAATGGTGGCGGCCCGGGCGTGCGCTTGTCACGCAATCACTGATCTTCTGTTCGCCATGCGACGGGATTTTCGATCCATTGATTTACGTCTGATTCCCGCCAACCCGCACCGTTGACGCTGATCTTGATCTGAGCCGGGAATGTGCCTTCGGCGATTTTGCGGTACATCGTTGAGCGGGACAGGCCGGTCCGCGCCAGGACGGTTCTAAGGCGAATGATACGATCCGGTTCAGGCATGACTGCGTTGCCTTCGCTGAGAGCATTTGGCACCTGTTGGAACCAAACAGGACAACCCAAGGCTCGCAGGCAATCAGATTTGTCATCTGATCGATTTGGGGCGTCGGAACGGCGGCAAATCGGATGTTTAGATTCCTATGCCACGCCCGCTGCCAATGCCGTGGTTGAACGCGAGTTCCACACCCAGACGGCGGCCGGATTCGACTTGGATGCCGAGCACCTTCTTGTGATTGGCGAGTAGCGATTCCAGTTGGGGATCGCGTTCAAGGCTCTTGGCCATATCGGACATGGCCGCACGCGTTGACTTGTAGCCGGACATGTCGCCGGCCTGATATTGCTGCTGTGCCGTCCGATCGAGTCTTTGCCAACGTTCCATGAACAGGTCGGCGCGGCGGCCGGGATCGATGTCCATCCCGGTGCGGATTTCCGTCTCAAGCTGGAGAGCAAGCACGATGCGGTTGACGCGGCCGGCACCCGCCTCGCGGACAAGTTCGGGATTTTTCACATATGCCGCTTCGGCATCGCGCCAGCCATGCGGCCGCACCTTCTCGAAAGCGCTACGCGCATCTCTCAATTCGCGCATCTGCTCGGGACTGCCCTGCCCGTCTGCATTTCCAGTACTGAGGATCGCGTCGAGCGCACGCGCGTGCCGAACAAGCGCCTTCGTGCGAGCGCTGCGCAATGCCGCTTCCGCGTCCACCGGCACATTCACGTCGGGCGGCACGCCTGTGGCGAGATTTCCTCCGCCGGGCGTCCGGCCTGCATCTCCGATCCGCGCGCCAACACTTTGCCTTGCCGGCCCAGGTCCACGTTCCTGCATCGGCTCGCCGTCTTCGGGAGAGCGCAACCCGTCCAGCAGCCCGCCAATCCTGTCACGCAGCTTCTCCGGAACGATCCGGCGCACGATTTCGACCACACGCTGTCGAAAGGTGATCCCGCGTCGCTCGGCATAGCTCTGCGCCGGGTCGACCTGGTCGTAATCCGACGCCATGTCCTTGGCGCGATCGCGTGAGAGCGTGCGGACGAGCCGGTCTCGTGTCGCGAAGTCGTCGCTGCCGTAGTGCAGTTCCATCCCGTCGCGATGCCGCGACAGGGCAACGTAGCTGCCATGGGCATCCATGCCCGGCGTTGCCAGCACATGGGTCCGGTCGACGGTCATGCCCTGAGCCTTGTGGATGGTCGCGGCATAGCCGTGGTCGATGTGGGCATAGTCTTTCAGGTCGAAGCGCACCGACCTGCCGTCGTCAGTGCGAGCCGTCATGCTCTGCGTGCTGACCTCTTCGATCACACCGAGCGTGCCGTTCTTGACGCCGAGCGACCGCTCGTTCCGCAAGAACATCACCCGGTCGCCACTGGCAAAGTTTCTCGCGCCGCGTTCCACACCCACGTGAACATCGTCGCCGAGATCTCCAGCAACGCGCATGCGCTCGCGCGCTGCCTTGTTGAGCGCGCGCACTTCGTCGTTTGTGTGAGTGAGGATGATGCGGCTTGCCTCTGGGTCTGCCTGCCTGTCGCGATCCCAGCGTTCGACCAGATCACTGCGGGCCTCATCGCGCGAGGCAGCCCGGTGCACCATTCCTCTGTCGTCATAAGCGCCGATCGCAGCGCCGATCCTGCCGGTCGCCAGATCGCGCGTGGCGTCACGCTGCCACTCCTCGCGCTGCCGGCGCACTTGACCGATTTCGACGCCGCCATGGCGCTCATGAATCGAACGGAATGCGGCGCCCGCCTCGATCGCCTGCAACTGCCGCGGATCGCCGACCAGCACGACTTTTGCGCCAACGTCCGAGGCGTGGGAGAGCACGCGCTCCAACTGGCGCGTGCCGACCATGCCTGCCTCGTCGATCACCAGGATATCACGCGCTTTGAGCAGATCGCGGCCCTGTCCCCAGCTGTGTTCCATGCTGGCGATGGTTCTCGACGAGATGCCCGAACCGCTTGTGAGATTCTCGGCCGCAATGCCGGAAAGTGCCGCGCCTCGGACCTCATAGCCGGCGGCTGCCCATGCCTGGCGCGCAACACCCAGCATGGCGCTCTTGCCGGTACCGGCAAAACCGACAACGATACCAAGACCGCGGTCATCTGTGATGTGATCCAGTGCATCGGTCTGCTCGTCAGAGAGAACAAGGCTACGATGCTTGGCATCCGCCAACGCCGTCGCACGATCCCGGTCACTCACAGCATGCTGCCGCTCGCCGGCCATGCGTTCTGCCGCGCGATGCAGGCGCTGTTCCGTTTCGATCATTTGCCGGGTGGTGAAGCGATCGGCACCGCGTCCGTCCTTGCCGAGTTCGACCAGATCGGGTGCGTTGCCGATGGCTGCCGCCACCGTGTTGAACTGCTCCATCCCGTCGCTGTGTCGGTGCGAGAACTTCGCAATGTCTTTTCGGGTGAAGGTCGATTGCTGATGCGTGATGGCATCCAGCGCCACGGATGGATCGGCAATAATGCGATCGCCATTGTTGCGCGCGATCTGGCGGTGCAGTTCGGCGCGATCCGCTTCAATGCCGGCAGCGTCAAGGCCACCGCCCTCGATGCGTTGCGCCGGTGCACCAATCTGGGTTTGCGGCTCAAGGGCAATGCCCTGGGCTTCCAGACTGCGATGGTCGATGCGGGCGTCTATGTCGAGTTCGGCAAGCCGCTCATTGGCAAGCTCGGCCCATCGCTCGCGCCAGCGCTCGACCAGCTCAGTGCTGTTCCAGTCGCGGACTTTCGGACCAAAGCCGTTCTCGTCCACCGACCGCATGGTCAGCATGACATGAGCATGAGGTTTTGGACTGCCATCCTGTGCCCTGTCCCAATGCACATTGAGATCGGCGACCATGCCCCGGCTGACAAACTCGGCCTGCACGAAGTCGCGCGCCAGTCCGATGCCTTGCGCGTGGCTTAGTTCGCGTGGAAGGGCAAACTCCACCTCGCGGGCAAGCTGCGCATCCTTCCTCACCTCGAAAGCCTCGACGTCGTTCCACAGCCGTTCGCGGTCGCTCCAGGCGCCCAGTGCATTCTCTGGCAAGATCACCTCGGAATGGACGACACCGCGCTTAGCCGAAAAGTCATGGCTGCGTTCGATGCGCTCGTCGCGCAGCCGCGAGGCCGAGCGGTAGGCGGCCGACGCCACGGCACTTGAGCCAGCTTTGCGGCCAATGACCTTGACGTGAAGATGATAGATCGCCATCGCGACCAGATCATTTGCACGGCAAAGCGAACGTCGGCACGACGTATAAGCGCGCCCTCCCTCGAAAAAATCTCGGGAGCGACCAGCCCGTCCCGGGCTGTCTCGGCAACCCTGAAGCCTTCAGGCAAGTGCTCGTCTATCATCGCCGCATTGACGTCAGATGGAGACGGCCATGCGTAAACCACGGGATTTCGACGCGGAACTGAAGGCACTGGAAGAAAAGGCGCGGGAACTCAAAACGCGAAAAGTGCAGCAACTCGGCGAACTGGTCATCTCGACCGGAGCCGATGCGCTCACCGCCGATGAACTGGCGGGCGCATTGGTCGCCATCGCCGAGGCGAAGGATGCCGGAAAAAGGGAGGCATGGGCGAAGCGCGGGGCCGCTTTCTTTCAAGGGCGGGCGCGGCGATCTGGGTCAGCGCTTAACCGCGACAACGGCAGCGCTCAAAGGCAACCGGGCGGCGCGCAGTCGCCATCAGGCGGCGCGGGCGCGGCATGACATGCGCATATGGCAGGTCGAGCGCCGCAAGCGCACGCGCCATCTGATCGAACTCGGCGGTCTCGTCATCAAGGCCGGGATCGTCGACCTGACCGGCGATGATCGTGCCACCATCTATGGCGCGCTGCTCTGGATGGCCGACAAGCTCAAAAGCCATCAAGGGGCACAGGCGCGGGCGCTCTGGGCAGCAAAGGGAAAGCAGGCGTTCGAGAATGAATGAAGTACATCAGCATCGCCAAATGACAGGGCCCGTTTGGCCGCCATTGAGACAGGCGGGCGCAAGGTCCTCGAACAGACGTGGGGCTCCTTATCGACCATTGAGCGACCCGCAACGGCAGATACCGATGTCTTGGTACTCGTCCACCAATGTCCAACAATAACTCTGGATCAGCGTTTCGCGTTGCCCGTCTGCCTAAAGCTTGCTCAGGCCCTCGCCGTTCAGCTGACGCACAGCTTCCATGACAACCCCGTGAAAGTCGTGCGACTCCCTCGCTGGGCCGGCAAAGCTGGCGCCTACCAGTTGGGCCATCAGTACGCGCAACACGGGACCCGATATCCATGCCGACAAGAATCGATGCTAGTGAAGCGCGCCGGTGGTTTGCCGAAGACCTGCGTGTCTCGTCACCTGTCTTGCACAATCCTGCGGTCATCGAGGCCTTCGCAAAGGTTCCGCGCGAACATTACCTTGGCAACGGGCATGGCGTATCCATTCGCGATTGCAAATCGGAGCGAGCCATACCAGCCCTTCAGCCGCACTTCATGAGATTTACCATGACGTTCTGGTCTCGCTTGACGAAAGACGCGGACTAACAGCGGCTTGCCGTCGCTTTGGGCCTTGGTTTTCGACCATCTGAACACCGCTCCTGGCCAGACCGTGCTTCAGGTGGGCGCCGGTGCCGGCTATTTCACCGCCATCCTCGCTGAGCTGACGGATTCTGGAGGACGCGTGATCGCCTATGAGATCGACGAAGAATTCGCGCGGCGCGCGCAAGCAATCTTGCTCATTATGCCCAGGTCGAAGTGGTATCCGGTGATGCACCGCAGGCGGTTGATCTGCCGGACCTCGATGTCGTTATCGCCTTTGCCGGAGTAACGCACGTGCCGGAACGGTGACTTTCGAACTTGTCCGACGCTGGCCGGATGGCGCTGCCGTTCACGGGTCAAAACCAAGGAGGTTTCATGATGCTTCTGGAAAGGGCTGGCGATAAGTTCCCTGTACGATCACTTGTGCCATGCGGGTTTTACCCCTGCAGCGGAGCCGGGCGCAGTGAGGAAGAAAAGGTCGCGCTCAAGGCTGCGCGAGGCAAGGTCACCCGTCTCGCGTAATATCACCTAGGGCGACCAGCAAATGGCATCGAGAACGCTTGGCTGGTGACCGACATATACTGGTTTCGAAAGCCTAGCGATCGATATCAATCTCGCGTGTCGCCGTTGCAGCGTGCGACACGGCTTTCGACGAGCGATCTATGCCGTCGGGAGCAGTCCGAAGCATCACTATTGCGTCCTGAATTTCCCCGATCCGGGCGTGGGGATTGCGGCCGCGGTCCTGGCCGGCTGCAGCGTAGGCTGCCTCTTGTCCGACGACTGACCAGACCCGTCCCGTACAGCACCATCCGCCGAGACGTCTCCGACCAGCGACGCAAGTTCGGTCTCGTCGAGCGTCTCGGTCTCGAGCAGCCTGCGTGCCGCCCTTTCCAGCACGTCGCGCCGCTCGGTGAGGAGGCCGACGGTTCGTTCGAACGCGGCCGCCACAATGTCGCGTACTTCCGTGTCGATGGCGTCGGCGGCGGCTTCGCCGTAATCGTGCTCGCGCGGTCCGCCGGCGAGCGGGTTAGGGCTCAGGAAGGAGCGCGGGTCCTTTTCCAGCGCCACGTGCCCGAGTTTTGCCGACATGCCGTAACGCGTCACCATGGCGCGCGCTATGTCGGTTACCTTGGCAAGGTCATCGGCGGCTCCGGTGGACAAATGGCCGAATACGATCCATTCGGCCGCCCTGCCGCCGAGCAGCACCGCCATCTTGTTGTCCAGCTCCTCACGCGTCATCAGGAAGCGGTCCTCGGTCGGACGCTGGATAGTATAGCCGAGCGCGCCGACGCCGCGTGGTATGATCGACACCTTGTGCACCGGGTCGACGCCAGGCAGCGCCATGGCTACCAGCGCATGACCCATTTCATGATAGGCGACGATCTCGCGCTCCTTCGGGTTCAGGAGCCGATTGCGTTTCTCCAGTCCCGCGACGATGCGTTCCACCGCATTGTTGAAATCGTCCATCGTTACCGCATCCGCCTTGCGGCGCGTGGCGAGCAACGTCGCCTCGTTCACAAGATTGGCCAGGTCAGCACCGGTGAACCCGGGCGTCAGCGCCGCCACTTTTTCCGCATCGACATCCCTCGCCAGCTTGGCCTTGCTCATGTGAACCTGCAGGATCTTTATGCGACCCTTCTTGTCGGGCCGGTCGACCAATACCTGGCGGTCGAAACGGCCGGCGCGCAGAAGTGCCGGGTCAAGGATTTCAGGACGGTTCGTCGCGGCCAGCAGCACGACGCCGATCTGCGGATCAAAACCGTCGAGTTCGACCAGAAGCTGGTTGAGCGTCTGCTCCTTTTCGTCGTGGCCGCCGACCGCGGTCCCACGGGCGCGGCCAAGAGCGTCGAGCTCGTCGATGAATATGATGGCGGGAGCCTTGGATCGCGCCTGTTCGAAAAGATCGCGCACGCGCGCGGCCCCGACCCCTACGAACATCTCGACGAACTCCGAACCGGAGATCGAGAAGAACGGCACCTTGGCCTCGCCCGCGACGGCCTTGGCGAGGAGAGTCTTGCCGGTGCCTGGCGGTCCGACCAGCAGCACGCCTTTGGGCATGCGTCCTCCGAGGCGGCCGTATTCGCCCGGGTTCTTCAGAAAATCCACAATCTCTTGCAACTCGGCCTTGGCCTCGTCGACCCCCGCCACATCGTCGAACGTCACGCCGGTATTGGCTTCGACATAGATTCTGGCCTTGCTCCTGCCAATTTGCATCAAACCGCCGACGCCGCCGTCCATGCGTCTTAGAAGCAGCATCCACAGGCCAAAGAAGACGAGCACCGGCACAACCCAGGAAAGCAGGTCGCTCAGGAAGGTGCTTTCGACCTGGCCAGTCACAGTGACACCGTGTTCCTGCAGGTCACGGGCGAGGTCCGGCTCGACGCGTGTAGTGATAAACAGCGGCCTGCCGTTTTGCGGCTCCTTGAAGCGGCCCTGGATAAAGCGGTCCGAAACCTGCACCTCAGCGATCTTGCCGGCATTCAGAAGGGTCTCGAACTGGCTGTACGGTATCTGGGCGACGTGTTGCGTCGTGGCATAGATGTACTGGACGACCATCACGCCCACGAACGCCGCAATCCAGTACCAGATATTGAACTGCGTCTTTCTGTTGCTCATGTCCATGGCGGCCTCCACAGGGGAACGGATATAGGTCGCCCAGTCCGCGCGGCATCGGTGTAGGCCAGGTCCGGGGCAAAAAAGTGGGAGGCCCCAGACCGGCCGGCGACAATGGGTCTGTCACTGTCCTTTCCTATGCGGCATGCCCAGCGCACCTGTCATGCCGTTTTCCTCCGCCGGATAGACCCCCTTCAAAACGTCGTTGAAATGATGGCTGACGGCCGCATTGCACTCGCAGGCAAGCGAGCGCAGCCCTTCTGGACTGCGTACAGCAAGCCGGGAGCGCCGGGTTTCGATGACGCCGCGCTGCCTCAGGTCTCGAATGACCCGGCTCAGATAGGAGCGGCCGACCCCCAGCATTGTAGCAAGCTGTTCCTGCGTCACCGCAAGGTTTTCGGCTCCCGTCCGTTCTGTCACGGCCAACAGCCATCTTGCCGCGCGCTGTTCGATCGAATGCGCTGCGCTGCAGGCGACGGATTGGAATACCTGCGCCATCAGGCAATCAGCGTAGCGGGCAAACAGGTGACGCAATGTCAAGGAACGCAATTTGGCTTCTTCGAGATGTTGCAGGTCGATCCTGAAGAATGAATCGCCAAGTTGAACTTCGGCCCGCGCATACGCTGGAAGTCTGCCTTGGCTGACGATGCCGCCGACCGCTCCTTCACGTCCGATGAGCGCAGTCTCGATCGCTCGCCCGTCGCTCAACACGACGCGGTAGGAGACCAGGGCCGATCCGCAAGGGAAATAGGCGTAACGGACTGCATCGCCTGGCTCGTGCAGCAAAGTCCCGGCAGGCGCCGACCATTGTTCGAGCCTCGGTTGCAGGATCTCCCAGTCGTCGGCTCTGAGGGCCCGAAGCAGGTTGTTTCCGATCGGGTCTGATCGCTTTCGAGGGTTCTCCATCGCACTCCTCCGTTTCAAATGGCGGCGTTTACAACGACCGGCGCGAAGAAATGTTCACAAGTGCGCAGACGCGGCGGGCGCGGCTATCTACAAATTGCACGGGGGCGCTGATCCAGGCCTCACCGAGCGCAAGCCGTGGTGCATCGGCTTCCAGGCAGACCGACGGCTGCTGAGGGAAGAACGGCGGCTGGATTCCGCGGCGTGGCGCCTCGTGCACGTCGAAAACTGCAACTCCCTGCGGCAAGGCGTGAACATGAGCGTCAGTCATCGGTCCAATCCAGAGGCCAACGGCCTGCTTCGCCTGTATGTCGCCGGCGATGGGCCGGGCGCCCGTCGGGCGCTGGCAAGCCGTCTGAGGATAGTGGAGGAGTTGGCCGGCGGTATCGAAATCCAGGTCGTCGACGTCGTCGCGGATCCTGACGAGGCGGAAAGGGCCGGCATTCTAGCGACGCCGACGCTCTCGGATGAGTCAACCATCCCTCCACGACGGCTGATTGGCGACATCAGCAACATCGCTCAGGTTCTCGACTATTTCGGTTATCGCAAGAAGGACAGTGGCTATGACCACAGCTGAAGAGATCCTCATCGATCCCGCGCTCGAACGCGTCAGGACCGGTATCGAGGCTTTCGACGATCTTGTGATGGGCGGCCTGCCGCGCGGGCGCACCACCATCGTCGGAGGCACGCCCGGCAGTGGCAAGACTGTATTTGCGACGCAGTTTCTGGCCCACGGCATCACCGTGCTCGACGAGCCCGGCGTCTTCGTCACGTTCGAGGAATCGCCGGTCGAGATCGAGGTCAACATGGCTAGCTTCGGCTGGGACATCCGTCGCTGGCGCGAGATGAACAAGCTGGTCTTCGTCGACGCCAGCCCGCGTGACCACGACCAGATGGTTGTCGGCAATTTCGATCTGTCAGGCTTGCTGACGCGTGTCCTGCACGCTGCGCGAAACGCCGCGGCGAAGCGCATCGTGCTGGATTCCGTCACCCAGCTCTTCGACCACTTCGTCGCGGAGCAGACATCGGTCCGTCGGGAACTCCTTCGCATTGCGACAGCGCTAAAGAGGGATGGTTTGACGGTGCTAATGACCGCCGAACGCAACAGCGAGTATGGCGAGATCTCCCGCCACCGGATCGAGGAGTTTGTTGCCGACAACGTCGTAATCCTGCGCAACGCGCTCGACCGCGAGCGACGCAGGCGTACGATCGAAGTTCTCAAGATGCGGGGCAGCCGCCACGTGGAGGGCGAGGTGCCGATCACGCTTGTGGTGAAGCAAGGCATAGTGGCAGTGCCACTGTCTTCACTGCGGCTCGAGCAGCAATCCAGCACCAAGCGGGTGACGAGCGGCAATCCGGAACTCGACAGGATGTGTGGCGGTGGATTTTTCCGCGACAGCATCACCCTCGTCAGCGGTGCGACGGGCACCGGAAAGACCCTGCTGGTGACAAACTTTCTGGCAGGCGGCGCGGCGGCTGGCGAACGTGCCTTGCTGGTCGGCTACGAAGAGAGCCGCGGCCAGATGTTCCGCAATGCGCGCGGCTGGGGCGTCGACTTCGAGGCCATGGAGGCGGATGGCCGGCTGAAGGTCGTTTGCATTTACCCGGAAGCGCAGAACTTGCCGGACCACCTGTTGATGATCCGCGAGCTAATTGAAGAGTTCAAGCCTGACCGGATCGCTATCGACAGCCTGTCGGCATTGGAACGGATCGCACCAGAGACCGGTTTCCGGGAATTCCTAATCAGCCTCACTTCCTTCATCAAGAAACACGAGATCGCTGGCCTTTGCACGGCCACCAACAAATCGCTCGTCGGCGGCCAGAGTGCTAGCGAACAGCATATTTCAACCCTCACGGACTCGATCATCTTATTGCGGTACATCCAGGAAGGGGATTTCATGCATCGGGGGATCATGGTGCTGAAAATGCGCGGCAGCGAGCATGACAAGCAGATTCGGCGCTTCACAATCGACGGCACCGGCATGCATCTCGGTCAGCCCTTCGACGGCGCACCCGACGTGTTCGGCGACTCCGCCGCGTCTTGGCGTGAGGAGCGTTGAGATGGCGTGCGGCGCAGCCGAAATCTCCGACCAACACGGCGACGCAAATCTGACGGGCATCAGCCAACTCGACTTTCGACGGCTGATCGAAACCACGGCCGACGGGGTTCTGGTTGTCGATCTGTCGGGAACGGTGCTTTATGCAAATCCGGCGGCCGCCGCGATCTTCGGTTATCCGGCTGCCGATCTCGTCCACATCCCCCTCGGCCGGCCGGTCATATCGGGTGAAACCACGGAAATCACCGTCCACAGACCCAATCGAGCACCAGCCGAAGTGGAAATACGGACGGTTGAACTTAGCTGGGACGGTAGGCCGGCGCTGCTTGCCAGTCTTCGCGACGTCTCCGCGCAACGCGCGCAGCAGGAGCGTCGGCGTCAATCGCAAAAGCTCGAAGCGATCGGCCGGCTCGCTGCCGGCATCGTTCACGACATCAACAATCTGCTCGCGGTGTTCGAATCGGGGCTGCGACTGCTTCAGAAGCAGCTGCGCGAGAATCCTGCGAATCCGAACGCGGCGATGCTGATCGAAGAGTTGCTCAAACGAACGCAAAACGGCAGTGCGCTGACGCAGCAATTGCTCGCGTTCTCTCGCGCACAGTCGCTGTATCCGGAGACAATCGACCTGAATGGACGTATCGAAGCCGTCACGATGCTGCTGGAGCGGACGCTGGGGAACGGGATCAGCATCAGGCTTGAGCTGGATCCGGCACTTGGCCCCGTCGTTGTCGATGCCAATCAGCTAGACGTCGCCATCCTGAACCTGGCTGTGAATGCCAAGGACGCGATGGCCGGCCGGGGCACGCTGGCGATCGAGACCAGCGGTACTCCCGGCAACATCGAAGACGTGCCCGCTCCGGCTGCCTCTTTTGTTCGGGTCACGGTCAGCGATACGGGTTGCGGGATGAGCAAGGAGGTCCTGGCCCACGTGTTTGAGCCGTTCTTTACGACCAAGGCCGATGGCCGGGGAACCGGACTTGGGCTTAGCCAGGTTTACGGCTTCATCAAGCAGTCCGGGGGGCATGTTAGGATCGAGAGTGCGGTCGGCGAGGGAACAAGCGTTCATCTCTTTCTTCCCCGCGCGCCAAGCACAGGAAATGAGGAACTGCAAATGCAGGGCGAGATCAGGCTCAACACACGTCGGTGAAAAAAGCGGCCTGTGTTTCGGCTGCCGATGTACCTGGCCGCAACGCCTACAACGGCAGACCGCACCCGTAGCGGTTGAAAAAAGCGGGCCCGGAGATCCGGGCCCGCCAGAGATGCTGGTCAGGCCGTTGAAAGCGGACGGTCGCCGAAGAACCAGAGGCTTCCGGCAGCCAAGGCCGCTACGATCACTCCCACGACCACATGTACCCACATGGCCGTTGTCAGGGCCGAGAAACCGAGGGCCCAGGGCGAGATCAGCGTCCACAGCCCAACCACCAGGTTTGCCCATTCCTCATAGGCATGGAACGCAACCAGCGCACCCACGGCGATCAGGGCAATCACCGCACCGGCGATCCAGGCGTTCCAGGCCGCATAGGTTTCAGCCGCAAATCCAAAATACCAAGGCGACAGTACCAGCGCTATGCCGGCGATCACATTGACGATATCGATCGCCGGACGACTTTCAGTTTTCAGCCATTTCTCCATTGCTCATCCTCCTTTCCTGACATGGTGAGTGCGCCGCCCTCTGAGCGACGGCGGGTGCGGCAGCCATGGATTGACCTTAGCCACCGCGAAGCTTTCTTCGTCGGCCGGGCCGTACCCAGCCATCGCGCGGAACCGACCGGCCAGAACAAAGGACTTGATCTCGTCGAGCTGGAAGCGGTTGCCGGCGATCTCGCGCAGGGCGAGTTCGACGGGCGCCGTCGCTTCGTCGGTCAGGCGCTCAGCACCCCGGCTGAGCGCACGAGCGCGCCCCGCCACGGCGACGGCCAGTGCGAAACGGTTCGGCACCGTATTTTCACAATCGAGCACAGTCAGCCGATCCATGACGACCCTCACATTGCCTTCTGCTTCTGTTCAGGAATAGAAACGGCCAGGTTCGCTGCCGTAACTGGCTCCAGCGCGAGCAGGGCCAATTCCACTTCGTCCAGCCGCGTCGGACGCGCGTTTTCCGGCATCCCCTCGGCCGTGGCGAGATCGACCAGATACTCGTTCCACGCCCAGTTTCGCAGGATTGCGCGTTTCTCGTCGGCTGTCAGAAGAGGATCGACGACCACGTCCATCGGCGATGCATAAAGCGCCTCCGGGTCCGTCAGCGCCGGTCCATAATGCGGCGCCTGCGAAACTGCGCCGTGGCTGCTTTGCAGCAAAGCCAACTGGAGGCGGTTCCAGACAACGTCTGCGCCGGCCTGCAGCGGGTTGTCCGCGTCAGACGATTCGACACTGGACTTTTCGGCCGCCGGGCTTCCTTGAACAGCGTAGGCAAGCCCCTGCCGTTCGGCATAGTCGATGGCCGCCTGAGCCGTTGGAAAATCGAGCTCCACCTGGGTCAGCGTGTCACCACTTGCGGTGTAGCCCATCAGCGGTTCAATGACCGGCGCAGTACGCCGCTCGAACAACAGCCGCCACCCTTTCGGCCGCGCACGGCTTGAGGTCATGACTGAGCGGCAAGGCTTGTAGATCCGCGCGACGGCATCACGCGGGAACTCGGATCGCCCGAGCGACGGCGCTCGCCCGCGTTTCTCGTTTGCCGGTCCGAGATTTTCTACGACTGGTGTGACTTTTCTTTCTTGCTTCTGCATCACTCATCCCTCCCATTTTTGGCGAAGGATGCGCCGGAGGCAGCGGGCTGCCGCCTCCGACTTGGTCCATGCGTCAGTGGGTGATCGGGATGCGCTTCACCTTCGACTGCGCGTTCGGGTTCTTCGGCAGCGTCAGGATCAGGACGCCATTGGCAAAGGACGCCTTGACCTTGTCGTCCTCGACCTCGTAGCCGAGGGGTATGCGCCGCTCGAAGCGACCGTAGAAGCGCTCGGAGTAATCCTTCTCCTCGGTTTCCGACCGCTTTTCGCCACGCAGAGTCAGCACATCTTCGTCGAGCAGGACTTCGATGTCCTTCTCTTCCATGCCGGGAACCTCGGCGGTGACGCGAAGCTCGTTGTCCGACTCCGAAATCTCCACCTTCGGCCAGCCCCCATCGAAGGGCGAAAGCTGTCCCACAGCAGGCAAGCGCGTCTCGAAGCTCCTCAACATATCATCAAAGAGCCTGTTTACCTCGCGGTGAAGCGACAGGAACGGGTCGCCACCGCTATAGATGCTAGGGGCCTGGTTGTTGCTGTTGCGGCCCCACGGAATAAGGTCACGCACGTTCATGGTTATTCACCTCCACGTTCAACCGCGCGGCACCGGGCGATTACCGGTGCCTGTCGCTTCTGATTCACTCTGATTTCAGGCAGCGTTCTTTTCGGCGTCGATCTGCCGCGGCGCTGCCTTTGCCGGACTGCCTGCTAAGGCGATCCGGCGCGGTTTCATCTCTTCGGGAAGCTCGCGCTTGAGATCGATGTTCAGCAGCCCATTGTCCAAGCTGGCGCCGACGACTTGCACATGGTCGGCCAGTTCGAACCGACGCTCGAAGGCACGCCCGGCAATGCCGCGATAGAGATACTGGCCGTCATCATCGCTAGATTGCGACCCGCTCACAACCAGCAGGTTAGGTTGATGAGTGATAGTCAGCTGTTCCTGCGAGAAGCCGGCAACCGCCATGGTGATGCGATAGGCGTCCTCACCAGCCTTGGCGATGTCATAGGGCGGCCAATTGTCTATCGCAGTGACACGGCTCGCATTTTCCAGCATGTTCAAAATCCGGTCGAAGCCGATGCTGGACCGGAACAGAGGGGTGAAATCGAGGTTTGTCCTCATAGCCACATCCTCCTTCGAGCAACATGGATACAAGGAGACGCCAAGAGCCTTGGCGCCTCCTGGACTTGTGCCGGCCCCATGTGGCGGCCGGTGATCAACATTTATAACAGTGATTTACACGTTCAAGGGGCCTATAGGAAAATTTTCAGCCAGACGAATGGTCGCTGAGAGAACACGTCTATCCCCGCCAGCGAATCCTCGCCGGCGGGCGGATGCCTCGGATGAAGAGCGTGGCTGCGCCCCACTCAAAGTCGATCGACGGATGCTGCAAGACTGGTGACCGCAATGCTGTCGATCTCACGACCGCGACCGGTGCCGGGAAGCTTCTCCAACTGATCCAATTGGCGCAACGCATCCATGATGGCATCGAAGCTGACCGGTTCGGTTGCTCCCGGCGGCATGTGCAGCGCCGGCACCGATTCCACTGCACATGCATCCGATGCCCATGACGAAAGGATTGCACGCTTCTCCTGGACGTCCAGCGTCACGTCGGTCAGCACGTCCTGGGGTCGCTCGAAATGCCGTGCCGGATGGAGTAACCGGTCAAGAAAAGCATCAGAGCCCACGGGCCCGATCGGGGGAAAACTCGTCGAAATGGCTCCTTCCATCGATAGTTCTCCGCTTTGAACAGTCTCCTCTGTTGACGTCATATTTGGTGGCTCTCTCGCGATTTCCACCAGCTGAAATTTTGGAGAGTTTCGAGCAAATTTCAATGGCCCCGCAAGGCCACATCCCCGCAGTTCAGCCCACCATAAACATTTTTTCAAACCGGTGAAACAATCGGCGTGAATGTCAGTTCTTGGGTTCGCGCAGCAGCGCCAGGGCGGTCGGGCAGGAGAACCAATCATGTCTTACATTTCCGGGAAGCGACTTTGCATTGGCTTCGTGGCAGGAATTTTGATGCTCACGGCTGCCGGCTTTGCTCCAGTTTCAGCACAGGAAATTCCGAACGACTTCAGCGCAATCGTGCGTCAGAAACTGCCGGCCGTGGTCGCGATCACGACGAGGCAGATCATCCAGGACCAAACGATGCTCGACGACTTTCTCAACCCCTTCGACAGCCGCGGGCCTGCCCAGCCGCAGGTGCGAGAAGCTCTTGGCTCCGGCTTCGTGGTCAGTCCCGAGGGCTACATCGTCACCAACAATCATGTCGTGGCCGACTCCACCGAAATCCACGTCGTATTCTCCGATAGGGAGACTTCGCCCGCGCGACTTGTGGGCCGCGATCCAGCGACCGACATTGCGGTGCTGAAGGTCGATCCACGCCCCAACATGACGGCCACCGCCTGGGGTGACTCTGACGCAATGCAGCCGGGGGCCTGGACGATCGCGATTGGCAGTCCCTTCGGGCTCGGGGGAACCGTTACCGTCGGCGTTCTTTCCGCCCGCTCGCGCGACATCCAAGCCGGCCCTTACGACGATTTCCTTCAGACAGACGCCTCGATTAATAGAGGCAATTCCGGCGGCCCTCTGTTTAACGCGCGCGGCGAAGTGATCGGGGTCAACACGGCCATCGTCTCTCCGTCCGGCGGCAGCATAGGCATCGGGTTCGCCGTGCCCTCCCGAACTGCACGAAGCGTTGCTGATCAGCTGATCCGCACCGGCCGCATCGAGCGCGGGTTCATCGGAGTGCGTCTCCAGGAGGTGACGCCGCCGCTTGCCCAGTCACTTGGCATATCAAGCACCAAGGGAGCGCTGGTCGCCTCGGTCGAGCCCGGCAGTCCGGCGGAGAAGGCCGGCTTGCAATCGGGGGACGTGATCACCCGGTTCAACGGCAAAGATATCCAGGGCGTCCATGACTTGACATTGGCGGCAGCGAACGAAAAGCCAGGGTCGAAAGCGACGTTGACAAGGAACCGCGGCGGCTCCCAGCAGGAGGTGGAGCTCACTGTGGGTCAACGCAAGAACGAGGAGGTGCAGACCGGTGCAGTTCCGAGTCCGGAAGCGGCGGACCAACCGCTCGGATTGTCGCTCAGCCCCATTCCTGACGAAGCGCGTCAACAACTCGGTCTCCAGCCGGGTACGACCGGAGTCTTCATCCAGGAAGTGGCGCCAAATAGCCTCGCCGCGGAGAACGGCCTTCGGCCTGGGGACGTCATCATCTCGGCCAACAACCGCAACGTGACGCAGCCTTCTGATATCCAGCAAGAGTGGACCAAATCCCGCCAGCAGAAAAAGCCCATCTTGTTCCGCATCGAAAGGCAAGGACAATCGCTTTTCGTTGCAGTGGCCGTTTCCTGACGCGGCGCTGCGTCAGGCCAGCCACGGTGACGAAGAAGTGGCCTTGATGGCCGCCCTCACGGCTGCTCAAGGCAAGGTCGCGGTTAGAGGCTGACCAAATTCCGACAATCCCGGCTTAGTGAACGGCGAGAGAGGAGGTGTTCCGCTGCTCCCTTTGAGGTGAAACTGTAGAAGACGTCTTCGACACGTGACCAAGTCCCTACGACCTCGCCGTCCTTGTCAATTACGTCTTCGGGTCGCGGCTCCCCGTGCCCATCCAGCAAGACATTTCAAATGTTGAGGCATCGTCACGGCGTTCTTTCCAACGCTCGAATCGCGACGAGGTCGAATCGAGCAAAGATAATGCCTCGGGAGGCGACCTCTGGGTCCCTGTCACGAAGTGCATGTACGCAAAGCGACAACCAACTCGTAAGATGTTGCGCAATTGCACCGTCACGACATCTTAGTACCGGTGGACCCTACAGCCGTCGTCAAGAACTTCCGCATGGCATCCTTGCGCGCACTGTGATCGAGCGCATAATTTGCGCGCTCGAACTTCGCTCCATCGAGCAAAGCCTGAATGTAGCTAGCGACTGTGTCACCTGCCATTACGAGCGCAGTGTCTACCGTGTGGATGTAGCGGCTCGTGATCGTTCCGCGAGAATGTCCCACCAATGCAGCTATGGTCGACTCGGTAAAGCCGAGATCGTTTGCCACGCTCGCGAAGCTGTGACGAAGCACGTGGGGTGTCACGCTTTCAAGCGGTGTGTCTTTGACGAGCTTTTGCCATAGCTTGGGGAAGCCGACCAATGGCTTCCCTTCCTCCGTGCCAGGAAAAACAAAATCAGCCTCATCGCCGGACAATAGTGGCTTGAGCAACTCGACCACAGGCAGGCCGATAGCCCGAGTCGACGCACCTTCCTTGGAGTCCTCAAGCCTGATGCAACTGCGCTGAACATCGATCTCGCCCATTCGAAGATTGATGATCTCGCCTCGTCGACATCCTGTCATAGCGAGGGCTCGAACCATTTTCGTGGCCGTTGAAAACTGCGGGTCGAGAGCGGCGTCCGCGAGAATCTTGCCTAACGCTCTATACTCACGCTCGGTTAGGCGACGGTCACGGACGCGATCTTTTGGCTTACGAAAGCCGTGAACCGGATTCTTTTCGATGATCCCTTCTCTAACTGCATAGGAGAAGATGCCGCCGAGAAGACCGACGCCGCGCGAGCCGGTGCCAATGCCTCCGCGAACGATCGCTCGGCCACGCTTCTTCGTTTTGATGTCGGTTCGGGTCTTGCCGTTGGCAACGTCGCGCAGAAATTTGGCAATGTCTGCCATGGTGATCTCGGTCACTCTCCGGTTCCCGAGGAGCGGAAGGATGTGGCGCTTTATACGGCTACGGTCGATCTCCATAGTCGACGGCTTCTTGGGGCGACCGCCTTTGCCAGGTACAAGTCCGGCTTCACAATCAGCCAAATATCGGGTGCAAAGCTCTCTGACGGTAATCGTTTTGGCGTCGAGAAGTTTCGTTTCCGCAGGATTGTCGCCTTGCGCGATCCGACCGATCAATATGCGGGCCTCCTTTCGGGCCGCATCTGGTGCCCAGACCCCGTGGGGACCGATGGTGAACCGGCGGGTCCGACCTTTAGCTCGATATTGCACGAGGTAGCTGCGCTTACCGGATGAAAACACGCGCAGCCCAAAGCCAGGCAACTCATCATCCCAAAGGAAGTAGTCCGACTTTCCCGGTCCCGCTTGATCCACGGTTCGTTTGTTCAGCTTAGCCATCGCACACCTCAGGGTTCTGTCGAAGTGATCCCGCGGAAGCACCACGGAAGCACCCGGACGGAAACTCCGGCCTGCGGTAGGATACTGGCTTCGGTTTTTGGGTCGACAAAAAGTCAGTCGTCGTAGTAGCTTAGCGAACGATATCGTAGAAACAGAAGCTATTGAAAAGACTGGCTAAATCGGCCTCCGAAGGCAGAGGTCACAAGTTCGAATCTTGTCGGGTGCGCCAATTTCTCATTGTATAACAGGTAGTTAGAACTAGGCTTTGCTTAGCTGAAGTCGTTCGGGGTTGAGCGGCGTAAGCGCTGAGAACCGCGCTCGGCTGCGGCCTCGCCAGCCTCAATTCGAATTTGGCGGCGTCGCAACTTTGCCTCCCCGATCGAAACGCCCGAAACGCCTGGCAACCTCGCACATCCCGCCATGAGTGCCTGGACCCGAAACTCGTGATCAGGACGAGGATATCCGGTCGCCGGGCAAAGCGGCCAAGGAACCCGCCGCCGATCAGATCGTTTCGCGATATTGGCCAGATCAACCGGACCGAGGAGAACTCGAAATTCGGCATGCTCGCAGTCGCGCGGTGCCGAATACCGGCCAGTTCCGCCAGTTTTAGGGCTTTGGCTCAATGTTGCATGACGTCGACTATGTCCTGCGAAAACTCGATTGGCTGCGCGCCGAAGGCATCTGGCCCAACGGCTTGCGGTATCTTTGGACCGATGCATTCGGCGTCGTGCTCTATGTCTCGCTTTACACAGAAACTGGCGAAGAGCGCTGGCTGGGCGCGGCCGACCGGCTGGTGGCCGATGTCGAGCGTGTGCTCGGCCGCCGGCGTGGATTGAGGATCGGCGAGGCGGCGGATCGCGATGGCCAGTATTTCCATTATCTGGCGATGTGGCTGTTCGCCTTGGCGCGTCTGGGCGATCTGAAGCCGGAATACCGCAAGCGGGGCATTGCGCTGGCGCGTGACATTCACCCAGCCTTCGTGATCCCCGGCCGCGGCGTGATCTGGAAGATGCAGGAGGATCTGAGCAGCCCATATCCTGGCTACGGTCTCGGCAGCATGGATGCCTATGACGGCTACGTCTCTTACCGGATGCTCGGTGAGGACGCGCTGGCGGTCGAGATCGCGCAAATGCGCGACCTGATGGAGCGGGATTGGCGCACCCTCGACATCGAGCAGGACCTCGGCCTGGGCATGATGCTGTGGCTCGCCCATTTCTTTCCCGACGAGCCGTGGGCAGAGGCGCAGACGAGGCGTTCGCTGCGAACCCTGGAAACGATGTGGGTCGACCCGCCCGGCTATTTCAGCCGCGCCCCATGGCTGGGCGATACCAAGTTCGCCTTCACCAATTACGGCGTTTCACTCGGCCTGCAGGCCGCCGGTATCTGGCCGGGGCGTATCGACAGGCTGAACGCCTTCTTCGAGGACTGGCGCTCGGGCGACGAATACGACCGCGAGGCGATCACTTGGGTGATGGCCTGCACCTCGCACCTTCCCGGTGCTTTTCTGGCCAGGGGTGGCGAGGGATCGACTGAAAGCGACGGACCCCGGGAACGTTCCTCCGCCGACCCGGTTGTCGATGGAAGCGCATCGAGACGCAAGGGACACGGTTGAAATGGCCATTCTCTTAGGAAAACCGGGAAGCTGTTGGGTTGCGGCAGCCACCGCCACCAACTTTCCCCGGCTCGAAGGTTCGCTCCGTGCGGACGCCGTTGTCGTGGGGGCTGGAATTGTCGGCCTGACGACGGCGCTTCGCCTTTGCGAGGCGGGCCGATCGGTGGTCGTCCTCGAAGGCCTGCGGACAGGCGGCCAGGTCACCGGCCGCTCGACGGCCAAGATCACCACGCAGCATGCGCTGATCTATCGTCATCTCATCGACACTGTCGGCCTGGAGTTGGCCCAGGATTACGCCGACGCGAATTCCGCTGGCGCGCAACAAATCCGCGATTGGGTCAACAACCACGACATCGCCTGCGATCTCGAGAGCAAGGACGCCTATACCTACACGTGCAGTGAAAGCCGGCGCGCGGAGGTCGTGGCCGAGGCGGAGGCCGCGCGCCAGGTCGGGCTGGAGGCCGATCTCCTCGATCGCGCGCCGCTGCCTTTCGAAACGGCCGCAGCATTACGGTTTCCCGACCAGGCGCAGTTCAATCCAACGATGTATCTGATTGGCTTGGCGGCAGCGGTGACAGCCCATGGTGGTCGTATCTTCGAAAACAGCCGCGCCACCTCGATCGACGAGGCAAGCCGCTGGCGCGTCGTCACCGATGGCGGCGCCGTTGATGCCGGGGACGTCATCGTGGCCACCAACATGACGGTGAAGAGTCCCGTCGGCATGGCGAACCGGACGCAACCGCGCTGCCACACCGCCATGGCCTTTCGGATCGATGATCCCCGCCCTGTCGACGGCATGTTCATCGGCATCGACGATCCGACGCACTCCATCCGCACGGGCCGTGACGCCGAAGGTCCACTGCTGGTCGCGCTCGGCCCCAAATTCAACACCGGCTGGGATGGCGACGTGGCGAAGCGGTTCATCGAACTGGAAAAATGGGCGAGAAAGAACCTTCCCGTCGGTGACGTTGCGTGGCGCTGGTGCAATGAGGACTATGACACGGCCGACAGGATCCCATACGCCGGCGAACCCGATCCCACCAAGGCGGCCGGCTTCCACATTGCCACTGGTTTTAACGCCTGGGGCATCACCAACGGAACGGTCGCGGGCACGATGATCGCCGACCTGATCTGCGGCCGCCCAAGCCGATGGCAAAAACTCTACGATCCGGCGCGGCCCTATCCCGAGGACTTCCACAAGAATGGCCGCAGTCAATCGATCGTCTCGAGCACGCACGATATCGCGCCGGGCATGGGTGGCGTGATCGTCAGGGGAGACGAAAAGATTGCGGCGTGGAGAGACACCGAAGGAACACTCCGGGCGGTTTCGGCGACCTGCACCCATAAAGGCTGCACCGTATCCTGGAACAATGCCGACCGCACCTGGGATTGTCCCTGCCACGGCTCGATCTTTGCCGCCGACGGTTCGGTCATCCACGGCCCCGCCCGAAAACCGCTTGCCCAGATTGCATTGTGAAAGCGGCAGCTGTGAAGGCGGCGACCAATGCCGCCGGCCTCATGCTGGCCGTTCGTAGGTTCCGACCAACTCCGTCTCCTGCAATGCGTGTTTCTGGGCTTGCTTCCAGACCTGATGCACGCCCGCCTGTCCCGGTACGCCGAGGCTCGGTACGTCGAGCGCGGCCAGCCGAAAGTGGTAATGGTGGACACCATGCCCCGCAGGAGGCTGCGGACCATCGTAATTGGCATTGCCGAAATCGTTGGTGCCTTGCCTGAGTGCCGACGGACCGGGCTTGCCATCTTCGGCTTCGGCGAGTCCGCCGGCATCCGGCGGGATATTGAAGACCGCCCAGTGCCCGAACGTCCCGCTTGGCGCATCGGGATCCTGCACGACTAGAACAAGGCTCTTGGTACCGTCAGGAACACCGGACCACTTCAGCGGCGGCGAGACGTTCTGGCCGTCGCGCGCGTACTTTTCGGGAATTTTTCCGCCTGCCGGGAACGCCGGGCTGATAAGGGTGAGTGGCATTGCTATTTCCCCAGGAGATTGCGACCGAGAAACCCGCGCCGGCGCCGTTCACGCCGCTTGCTGAGCTTCGGCGACCCGTCTGATCTCTCCTGGCAGGGAGTCCCAGACCTTGTGCATCTGTCCTTCTTCGACATGATGGGCCAGCACCTTGGACACGGCCCTGAATGCATCCTCGGAATCGAGCGGACGGATGAGCTCAAGCTCCGCCTTGAACGTTTGGGTGGCAAGCCTCAGCTCGACGATTTCACTGAGCATCCCGCCTGCATGCAGTTTCTCGGTCGGGATGCCATA
Organism: Mesorhizobium sp. CA16; assembly: GCF_020165175.1. Lineage (NCBI taxonomy): Bacteria > Pseudomonadati > Pseudomonadota > Alphaproteobacteria > Hyphomicrobiales > Phyllobacteriaceae > Mesorhizobium > Mesorhizobium sp. CA16. The sequence goes on along the minus strand of NZ_JAIUHP010000015.1, from coordinate 129,415 downwards.
GATTTCCGCGTAGCGGCGATTGCACAGGATCAGCCGTTCGTCGGCGTCGAAAAAACAGATGCCTTGCGAAATGTTGTCGATCGCTGTCTCGAAGCGCCGTGCCTGTGCTTCGAGCGTCGCGTTCGTGGTTCGAAGCTCGCGCTCCAGGTTTTCATAGGAGGCTAGGGCCAGTTTCAACAGTGTGGCCAGGCCGGCCTGATCCGTGGCATTGGCGGTGCGCCTGGATGATTTCGCGGCCAAACTAAATTCCTCCGGTTCGGCCTGCTGATTAAATAGCATTGGCCGAGAACGAACAAAGATCACTGCAAGGTAATCGAGACCTACTAACTGTCCGTGAACGTCTCGAAGACACCAGATCGTCAGCAGGCGTCTGCCGCGACGACTAACGGCGTCTATGTGATGACCAGCTCGCAAGAAGTCTTTTACTGATTGTTGGAAAAGCGAAAAATGGCTTGAGCCGAGAGTATGGAAAGTCGAACCGTCGCAGCCAGCACCTTGTGTGTGTTTTTCGACGTCAATAGCTGGAACGGTGCCGGAAGCGGCCTAGCCGGCTATCGGGCCGCTTCTTTGTAGAAGCTGCCGTTCCGCGAGCAAGCCCGATCTGATTCAGATCGTGTCATGGGAGTGGCTGGAAACGAATGCCTCGTCTTCGGGCGTTCAATGTTAGTCTGAAAAAAAACCGGCTTGTGTCGAAATCGGACCTTGGCGAAAATCCCTCCGCTCTTGCGATCGCAGCGGGATCAAAGGTCATGTCCGCCCTTGCTTTCGATTCCGTCGGAACATGGCGCGTTTGTCCTTCCACTCGTAGAGTGAATAGACGATCGGGATGAACCAAGGCCTGCCTCGGTAGAAGGGCACTGCCTTCGGCCCCGGATCGAAGTCGAAGGCCGATTGGGCATTCTCCCTCTCGCCAAGAAGTTTGAAGGCTGCCTTCTTGCCGAGCCAGCGCGCCCAAACCACGCCAGAGCCGCAGAAGCCAGTGGCGTAGACTGTGTCCCCCGACGTGAATATCCGTGGAATCATGTCACGGTTCATCGCAACTTGACCGAACCAGCTATGCGTAAGACCAATACCCGCCAGTTCGGGGAATATGCGGCCAAGCTCGGAGCGCAGGTGTGTGGTGGGGGCAAGTGGGTCCCCGTCCGTGGTGCCATCGCGCCCGCCAAAGAGAATGCGCGAGCCGTCTGGCGACGGACGGTAGTAGTAGCTGAGATGCCTCGTGTCGCCATACATCATGCGCTTAGGCATCAGGCGATCCATCACGCCATCATTTAGAGGCTCAGTGGCGACGATGCGACTACGCACCGGCACGAGACGACGGCGAAGCCAGGGATCGAAGCCATCCGTGTAGGCGTTGGTGCATACCAGAACCTTTTTCGCAAACACTTCGCCGCGCGATGTGACGACACGCACGCCACCCACCTCCGCATTCGTCGCCACAACCGCAGTGTTCTCATGAATGACCGCATCTGTCATCTGTGTGACTCGCAGTATGCCGGAAAGCAGCTTGGCGGGGTGAAGCCCACCAATATCCATGCGCACGAAGCCACCCGCATAGAAGTCCGTTCCGATGTAACGCGATACGTCTGCGCGGGGGACTGAAAACGCCTCAATCCCCAAAAAACGTTGCAATAACTCGGCGTACCGGCTCAGTTCGTCACATTCGTGTTGATTTATCGCTCCATCGAAAAGGCCAGACAGGAAAAAGTCACAGTCCACCTCCTCCTCTTGAAGGAAACTCCAAAGATCCTCCCGGGCAGCCTTTCCCTCCATCAAGATGCCGTTGGCGCGAGCTTCTCCAAACCTCCTGATCAACTGATTACGGCCCGGCCTGATGCTGCCGCTCGCCATGCCGCCGTTCCTGCTGGATGCGGCTTGCCCTATCGGCATCCGGTCGAAAAGCTGAACGCTGCGCCCAGCCCTCGCAAGCTCGATGGCTGCGGACAGGCCCGCATAGCCGCCGCCAACGATGGCGACGTCGCATCGAGGGCTTACCGGCCTCACCGGCAAAGCAGAAAAAGCGCAGTCGTCCCACCAATACGGCATGGACTTAAAGGGGCGCGGGGAGATGCTATCCATGTCGTGCATCTTTGGTTCAATCAACGCGCTCAATCGCGGGAGACCCAGAGCTTCCGGGTGGTCTCGATCACTCGCCAGACCCCGGTGAATCCTGGGTGCATGACGAACGCATCGCCTGCTGCAATTCGGCGCGGCTCGAACCCATCCTCGACGAGTTCCGAGACTCCCGAAAGGATGTAGCAAAACTCAAAGGTCCCGCCCTTGACGGATCGATAGGCTCCTGGCGTGACCTCCCAGACGCCAGCCTGCACCTGTCCGTCGTCGGTGTGCGCGATATCCCAGGTCAGAAAACGGGGATCGCCTTCCACGCGCCGTTCAGCCAGCGGTTCCCCCCTTCTGGGTTCGGGAAGATTGTTCTGATCGATAAATGTAAGCTTGGACATGAGGCACCCTTTCAGCGTGCGGAATGCCGCGCGAAAGACAGTCGCCTTTCGATGGCGTTCAGAGCAGTCAGACAGACGACGTTGATGACAAGATAGAAGACAGCGGTGATGACGAAGATTTCCATGATGGCGAAAGTCTCGCTCATCAGCCGTTTGGCAAAGCCGGTAATTTCGAGCACCGTTATCGTGGAGGCAAGGCTCGATTCCTTGACGATCACGGCGACCTCGGTGCTGTAGGAAGGTAGGGCCTGACGCAGCGCCAAAGGAAATTTGATACGGTGGAAGACCACCCAAGGTGACATGCCGCACGCCTCCGCCGCCTCGATCAGCCCGCGCGGCAGCGAGAAAAGGGCAGTCCGGAATATCTCCGCGGTATAGGCACCCGTGTTGAGAATGACAGCAAGGATGGCGGCATGCAGACTGTCGCCGATCAGCCACCACAAAACCGGATTGTGGCGTATGAAACCTATCTGGGCGAGGCCGTAATAAATCACAAAGATCTGGACCAGCATCGGCGTGCCTCTGAAGACCGCACAGTAGAAGTCGGCGCATTTGCGAATCGTGCTGACCTGGGATGTGCGGGCTGTTGCCAGCACGATGCCGAACGGCAACCCAAGACCGACGCCGAAAGCTGCAATCAGCAGGGTCGTCTTAGCGCCAACGAGGAGAAATGGGACCGCATATGCGACGATGCTGAAGTCCATCCTAACCTCTACTGAAGCCGCGGTCGAAATGTCTTTCGGCGCGGTTAAACAGAACCTGGCTCACTGCGGTCATGACGAAAAACATCGCGGCCGCCAGGCAATAGAACAAGAGCGGCGAGCGCGTAATCCCCGCGGCGACCGCGGCCCCGCGCATCAGCTCCTGCATGCCTACGACGGAAACGAGCGACGTATCCTTGATCGTCATTTGCCATACGTTGTTGATGCCACCCAGCGCCAACCGGAGGGCGAGTGGTAGGGTCACGTGGAAAAAGGTCACGCGTGGCGACAACGAAAGCGATCGAGCCGCCTCAAGCACGCCAACAGGGACCGACTGCAGTGCGCCTCGTATGACTTCGATCGAATACGCGCAGGAGATCGCGGCGATTGCTAAAATGCCGACGATGAAAGGATAGGCGTTCTCGGCGCTATTCGCATAGCCGAAGGCCGAGGCAATTTTCTGCACCCAGTCGACGGACCCGAAAAACAGCAGATAGATGACAAGCAGTCCTGGAACGCCGCGAATGACGATGCTGTAGGCATCAACAAGCTGCGACAGCACCGGGACCCGACGCCAGCGAAGGATGGCGAGCGGTATTGCCGCCGCCAACCCTATGACCACGCCAAGAAAACCGATCAGAAGCGTGATGCCAGCGCCGCGGAGCAGCGCAAGCAGCCAACCCTTATCGATCATCAGCACCCAGATATCGTGCACCATGAAAAACATTCCATCAGACCGCCGCGGCATTGCCGCGACGATCTGTTGCCCATCGGGACTACTTGTTGCAGGCGATGGTGTAGTCGTCCTTGAACCAGTTTTCCGACGCCGCCTTTACCTTCCCGCTGTTGATCATGTCACAGAGCGCGCGGTCCAGCTTGGCCTTCAGCTCGGTATTGCCCTTGCGCAGGCCGACGCCCATGCCATAACCCAGCGTGTCGTGATCGTCCGCGCCGGTGACCTTGACGTCGATGCGGGCAAAGTTGGCGCCTTCCGGAGTGCTGAGGAAGTCGACCCAGGTCGGGGAATCGCCGAAGGCAGCGTCGAGCCGGCCTGCCCCAAGATCGGAATTCTGCTGCGTCGTGGCGTCGTAGGTCTTCAGGTCCGCGGTTGGAATATGTTTCTTGATGAACTGCGCGTATGTGGTGCCATTCACGACGCCTATGGTCTTGCCGGCCAAAGCCTTCTCAATTTCCGCAAGGCTTTTCAGCCCAGTCAACGCGGAATCCTTTGGAACCACGAAATACTGGGGAGTGGTAGCGTAAGGGATGGAGTAGTCGATCTTCTTCTTTCTCTCGTTCGTGATGCCGAGACCCGAGATGATGACATCGAAGCGATCACTGTCCATTGATGGAACCAGGGAACTGAACGTCTGAACCACGAATTTGCACTTGACCTTGAGTTCGGCGCAGATGCCGTTGGCGATATCGGCGTCGAAGCCAGTGACGTTGCCGTTGGCGTCGGCCATGCTGAACTGCGGCGCGTCGCCTTCGGTGCCTACGCGCAAGACGCCGTCCTCTGCCCATGCAGTGCTCATTGCAGCGATCAGGACGACGCCGGACGCGCAGACAAGACGATATGTGTTCTTTGCTAGCATGTAATTTCCCCTTTTGTTTTTGGTTGATGGCCGCCATCAGGCGGCGGTTAAAGTAACGCTGGAGAGGAACCGCTTCACCGCCTCTGATGCGGGGCTGCAAAACAGTTCTTCCGGCACGGCATCCTGCTCAACGGTACCTTTGTGCAGGAATATCATTCGGTTCGACACCTCCCTTGCGAACCTCATTTCATGCGTGACGAGAAGAATGGTCGCCCCCTCGCCGGCAAGCGTTCTGATGACCTTCAAGACCTCGCCGACCAGTTCGGGATCGAGCGCGGAGGTTGGCTCATCAAAAAGCATCAGTTTAGGCCGCATCGCCAGGACGCGCGCGATTGCCACGCGCTGCTGCTGGCCGCCCGAAAGCTGGCTTGGATATCGGTGCCTAAAGTCGGCCATGCCCACCTTCGAGAGCGCGTAAAGCGCTGCTTCTTCCGCTTCCCGCTTGTCCTGCTGCATCACGTAAATCAGTGCTTCGGTCACATTCCCGAGCACGGTCCGATGGGGCCACAGATTGAAGCTCTGAAACACCATGCCGATGCGGCGGCGAAAAACCCTGATATTGACCGCATTGACGATTTCCGTTTCGTAGCGTTCGTTCTGGACGGCCGAAATCGCGTCGCCCATCACCTCGATTTCGCCCGAGCTCGGGGTCTCCAGGAAATTAATGCATCGCAGCGCCGTGCTCTTTCCTGAGCCGGAAGAACCGACGAGGGAGATGACCTCGCCTTGTCCCATCTGGAAGCTCAGCCCGTTGAGAACGCTGGTCGCGCCGAAGGCTTTGCGAAGGTCGTGAACTTTCAGAACAGGCGAAATCGTGGAGGCGTCTTGCATACTTGTCGTTTCCACCACTCCCCCGTTGCTCTGCGCCTTAGCCTTCGATCGGTTGCGCGACTTCGTTTACGGCTGCCTTGGAGATCGAGACAATCTCGTCAATTTCGGAGGCGGCGCAAACCGTAGATGCCCCCATGCGGCAGGGCGCAGGCAAATTAAATCGCGATCATGCGCCATCGGCGAGATCCGGGCCGCGACCTTCAGGACAGGTCGATCGTTGCGAGCCCAGGCCCGGGACTTCGAATTGGCCGAGTGCTGCCTGCGCTTTCGTTGCAGTGATTCGCCTTCCCCTCTTAACGGCTGCGTTCATGAGTTAAGGCTATGTACATGCGGCGGGAATTTTCCGCTTATTCGGATAAAATTTCGCAGTATTTCTGCTTAGTTTAGGCCCAAGAGAGGAAAATATGCGGAGACCCATGAAACTCGATCGGCTGGATTCCCGCTTGCTCGACATTTTGCAAACCCACAACCGCTCCAGCACAGAAGAGCTTGGCCAGATGGTGGGACTCTCGGCAACTGCCGTCCAGCGTCGTCTCAAGCGGCTTCGTGACGGAGGTGTAATCGAGGCAGACGTCTCGATCGTGAAACCTAAAATGGTTGGCCGGCCTGTTGCGATGCTGGTGCTGGTCTCGCTGGAGCGCGAACGGGCTGACATTGTCGACCGTTTTAAGCAATCAATCCGCCAGACGCCGGAAGTGATGAACGGATACTATGTAACAGGGGAATCGGATTTCGTCCTCATTGTGACCTCCCGAAGCATGGAAGACTATGAGGCCTTCACGCGGAAGTTCTTTTACGAGAATCCGGACATCAAGGGATTCAAGACGATGGTCATCATGGATCGTGTGAAGGTCGGCTTCTCTATACCCATCAATTTCGACGATTTTCATAAGTGACGTCGTCCCTCGGATGCCTGCTGGCGGAACATCGAGGATGAGCATTATCATGCGAATCCGATAAGCTAGGAGACACCTGCATGCATTTCCCGGCGGAGCGCGTTGGTCGCACATCTGGGAAGCGGGCTTTATAAGCGTATTGGTTTCCAGCGGCGCAGGTTCTGCTTCGTCGGGCCGAAGCGACCTGAGATCTCTAGCTATGATTTTTCGCGCCGCATAGCGCCGCCGTAAGGCGGGATGCGGGACCGACAGCCCCCGGCGAAGGGCGCCATATAACTCCGATGTGCGTCGCGGCTGCCCAATTGCAGACGCTTAGTGACAGCATGGCCAACGTCGTGAGTGGGCCGCAAGCGGAATGGCGCATTGCCGACTTCGCAACGAAGGATATCAGAAGTTCAAACTGCCTCGGTCGGTGCCGCCTGCTACTCTTGCTTCGCAGAGGCCGTTGACAACGCGTTCAAATGGGAACGCGATCCAGACAGAAAGCGGCGCCAGCCGCCGAATGACGAGATGTCGGAAGCGCCCAGCAAGCCCACGGATTCCACCAGGAAGCCTTTGGCGCTGCTGCCGTCGTCAAGCTCTATGTTGCCAATGCCCAGCGGCGGCGGGATGGCGGCCACGAAGTGGCCGAAGGCCTCGGCAGGCAGCCGCCAGACTTCGACATCGATCGCAGTGCCGCCGCTCTCCACACGGACCAGTCCGGGCTTGGGCGTGGCTTGGCCGGCGAGCTGGTAAAGCTTGTATGAAGAAGCCGTCCTCATCGCCCGGCAGAACCGGGCGCCGGCCTGCTTGAGCTGGCCATTGAGCGGCATTCCCGAGAGGTGAGCGCCGACCACCACCAATTCGATCGTGCCGTCTTCGGCCGACGCGCCGACAGGCTGCACGCTCGGCTGGCGCCAGCCGGTCGCGCCGAGGGTGAGACCGCTCGCGGCATGGAGATCGCGCGCGATGGACGCCACAAAGCCGTCCAGTCCGGCGGCCGCAAGCAGTGTCACGCTCATCGGCAGGCCGTCGTCGCGCGTGCCGGTCGGCACGGCGATGCCGCACATGTCGAGCAGGTTGACGAAATTTGTGTAGGTGCCGAGCCGGCTGTTGGTCTCGACCGGATCGGCGAGCACGGCGGCGGTGGTGTAATGCGTCGGCGCGGTCGGCACACAGAACAGGTCGACCGAGGCGATGAGCGGGGCGAGCTTGGCCCGGTAGGCCTGCAAGGCATAAAGGCCGCGGAAGGCGTCCGCCGCCGACAGCTTCCTGGCGCCGCCGATGATCCTGCTCGTCACCGGATGCATGGCGGCTTCGTTGGCTTCCATGAAATCGCGGATCGCGGCATAGCGCTCGGCCACCCAGGCGCCCTCATAGAGGAGGTTGGCGGTGGCGTAGAAGTCGCCGAACGGGATTTCGACCAGCCGGCAGCCGAGCCGCGACAGCATGGCGAGCGAGGCCTCGAAGCCGGCCTGCATCGCCGCATCGCCGAAGAATTTCCAGTCGGCTCTTGCCGGGATGCCGACGCTCGGCACAGGCGGGCGAGCGGCGAGCGGCCGGACGGCGATGTCGCGCGAATAAGGATCGGCCGCATCGCGCGCTGCCGCGACGCAGAACACTGCATAGACGTCGTCGACGGTCAGCGCGAACACCGACACGCAGTCGAGCGTGCGGCAGGCCGGAACGACGCCGCCCGTCGACAACGCGCCGACGGTCGGCTTCAGCCCGACGATGTTGTTGAGGCCGGCCGGGATGCGGCCGGAGCCGGCGGTGTCGGTGCCAAGCGCGAAGGAGACGATGCCGCGCGCCGTCGCCACCGCCGAGCCCGAGGAGGAGCCGCCCGGCACCAGCTCCGCGTCGATGGCGTTGCGCGGGATCGGCCAAGGCGTGCGCACACCAACGAGGCCGGTGGCGAACTGGTCGAGATTGGTCTTGCCCACGACCAGCGCGCCGGCCGCCTTGAGCCGTGCCACCACGGCGGCGTCCTTGTCGGGCCAGTAGGTGTATTGCGCGCAAGCCGCCGTCGTCGGCATGCCGGCGACGTCGATGTTGTCCTTGACGGCGAAGGGAATGCCCCACAGCGGTTTTGCCACCGGGTCGAACGGGCCGAGCGCTTCGGCCGCCGCAAGCAGATCCGCCCTGGCGGCGAGATGGATGAAGATGCCCGGATCGTCGGCAGCCTCGATGCGGGCATAAATCGCCGCGATCACATCGCCAACGCCGACACCTCCACGATAGGCGGCGCGCAGGCTCGCTATGTCGAAGTGGACATCGCTCATTTCGTCTCCCCCAGAATGATCACCGGCAGGTCCCATTGGATCAGCACGACACAGCCGTCCTTCGTCCACACCGAATGCTCGGTTCCGACCGGATTGAGGATCACGCTGCCGGCAGGATAGTCGCCGTTCTCGTCGCTCTGGGTGCCTTCCAGCACGACGATGGTCTCCAGGCCGGCATGGCGGTGGCGCGGCACGCCAGCGCCGGGCCGGTATTTCAGGATCGCGACGGACGGCTCGACCGGCCCGCCTTTCAGCAACCAGTGCACGCCGATGCCGTCGCGGAAAGGCTCAAACGCCAGATCGCGCCAGCCGCCGTCGAGCAGGCCGGCAAAGGCAAGATTAGGCATTGGCAATTCCCTCGAGCACCTGGTCGGTCGTCGCCGTCCAGCCGACGATGGCCCCCTGCGCCCTGATCATGGCGATCGCCGCCGCCTTGAACTCGGGAAAATAACTTTCCGTGGCGTCCTCGGCGAGCAGGCACTCATAGCCGCGATCATTGGCCTCGCGCATCGTCGTCTGCACGCAGACTTCGGTGGTGACGCCGGCAAAGACGAGCTGCTCGGCGCCGAGCCTTTTCAGGTCATCGCCGAAGGAGGTCGCATAGAAGGCGCCCTTGCCCGGCTTCTCGATGACGATCTCGCCGGGCAGCGGCGCAAGCTCGTCGAGGATCGCGGTGCCCGGCTCGCCGGCGATCAGCACGCGGCCCATCGGCCCGGCATCGCCGATACGAACCGACGGATTGCCGCGATTGCGCTTGGCCGGCGGCAGGTCGGAAAGGTCGGGCCGGTGGCACTCCATCGTGTGGATCACCGGAAGGCCGGCGGCGCGAAAGCCGTCGATCAACCGCTTCACCGTCGGCACGATCGCGGTCACCCGGCTGACGTCGTTGCCGAGGCTGGCGCCGAAGCCGCCGGGCTCGGCGAAGTCGCGTTGCATGTCGATGACGACCAGCGCCATGGTCCGCGGCTTGAAGGCGAACGGAAATGGCTGCGCTGCGATTTCCGCCATTAGTGATGTCCCGCCATGTGCTCGCCGATAGTCTGGACACTGGCCTGCGCAATCGGCGTCTCGTAGACCAGCGCACCGTCCGACATGACGAAGATGCGATCCGAGAGCTCGAGCAGTTCGTCAAGATCCTCCGACATCAGAAGCACGGCGGCACCGGCATTGCGCGCCTTCATGATGCGGGCGCGGATTTCGGCCACGGCCGAGAAGTCGAGGCCGAAGCACGGGTTGGAGACGATCAGAAGGTCGACCTTGCCGGTGAGCTCGCGGGCAAGCACGGCGCGCTGCACATTGCCGCCCGACAGCGAGGCGATCGGCGAGGCAAGCGATGCGGTCTTGACCTTGAACTGCTCGACCAGCCTGGCGCTGAATGCCCTGATGGCGCCGGCACTGATCCAGCTCACCGGTTTGCCGTTGGCGTCGATATCGAAGGTGCGGAAAGAAATGTTTTCGGCCACCGTCATTTTCGGCGCGCAGGCATTCTTCAGCGGCTCCTCGGGAATGAGCCGCACATTGAGAGCGCGCGCCTCGGCCCGCGTTGCCGCATAGGCGGTGCCGCGCACCATGACCTCGCCGGCATCGCGGGGGCGCTGCCCGGCCAGCACTTCGAGCAATTCCTTCTGGCCGTTGCCGGAAATGCCGGCGATGCCGACAATCTCGCCGGCACGCACGCCGAGATCCTCGATCCGGATCGACTTCAACCCGGTGCGGTCCGGCGCCTTCAGCGCCTTGACCTCGAGCACGATCTCGGCGTCCGGCCTGGGCTCGGCGCGGCTGTCGAGGACCGCGATCGGCTGGTCGCCGATCATCATCGCCGCCATGGCCTTGCGGTCGAGGTCGACGACGCGGCCAGTGCCGGTCAGCCTGCCCTTGCGCAGCACGCTGACGTCGTCGGCGAATGCCGTCACCTCGTGGAATTTGTGCGAGATCATCAGCACGGTCAGATCGCCAGCCCTGGTCATGGCGCGCACCAGGCCAAGCACTTCCTGCGCCTCGCCGGGAGTGAGCACGGAGGTCGGCTCGTCCAGCACGAGGAAGGAGCGGCCGAGATAAAGCTGCTTGATGATCTCCAGCTTCTGCTTCTCGCCGGCAGCGAGCTCGGCCACCTTGACGTCGAGCGGCAGCTTGAACGGCATTCGATCCATGAACGCGGCAAGCTCGCCGTGCTCCTTGCGCCAGTCGATCACGCCGGGAACCTTCTCACGCGAAATGACCAGATTCTCGGCGCCGGTGAGCGAGGGGACAAGCGTGAAATGCTGGTAGACCATGCCGAGGCCGAGCGCCGAGGCGTCCCTGGGGCTGGCGATCGCCACCTCGCGGCCGTCGACGAGGATGTCGCCGGCGGTCGGGTGATAAAAACCCATCATGCATTTGACCAGCGTCGACTTGCCGGCGCCGTTTTCGCCAAGCAGCGCGTGGAAAGATCCGGCCGGCACCTTGATGGAGACGTCGCCCAACGCCGTGAAGGCGCCGAAACGCATGGTCATGCCGATCGTCTCGACGCCGACGGCCTTGTTGCCGGTGATCGCGCTCATCCTGGTTTCCTTACGGCAGCTGGGCGACGAAGGACGCCGAGCTCGACACCGCGCCGAAGACGCCGCCCTGCATCTTGATCATCTTGATCGCGGCAAGATGATTGCCGTAGTCGGTCGCGCCGCAGCAGTCCTCCAGCATCACGCATTCGAAGCCGCGGTCGTTGGCCTCGCGCATGGTGGTGTGCACGCAGACATCGGTGGTGATGCCGGTGAGCACGATGTTTTTGATGCCGCGCTGGTTGAGGATCAGCTCCAGGTCGGTGGCGCAGAACGAGCCCTTGCCGGGCTTGTCGATGATCGGCTCGCCGTCGATCGGGTAGAGGTCGGGGATAATGTCCCAACCCGGCTCGCCGCGCACCAGGATGCGCCCGCAGGGGCCGGGGTCGCCAATGCCGGCATTGATGCGGCGCGAGCGCCAACGCTTGTTGGCGGGCAGGTCGGCGAGGTCGGGCCGGTGGCCCTCGCGGGTGTGGATAATGGTGTAGCCTTTCGCGCGCATGGCCGACAGCACGGACTTGATCGGCTCGATCGGCGCGCGAACCAGCGACAGGTCGTATCCCATATGATCGACATAGCCGCCCGGCCCGCAGAAATCGGTCTGCATGTCGATGACGATCAACGCCGTATTGTCGGGGCGAAGCTCGCCATTATAGGGCCATGGATACGGGTCGGCGTCGATATAGCGCTGGGTGATTTCGGCTCTGGCGTTCATGGCAAAAACTCTAGCTATTTGGTGATCGACAATTCGCCCGGCGCACCCGCCAGCGAGCGTGTCGGCGACGAGGTGGCGATCATGATGATGAGGGTGAGGATGTAGGGGGCGGCGTAGAACAAATAGTAGCCTTGCGTGACGCCGACCGACTGCAGCGCCGGTCCGAGCGCTCCGGCGCCGCCGAACAGAAGCGCGGCGGCAAAGCAGCCGATCGGATTCCAGCGCGCGAAGATGACCAGCGCCACCGCCATCAGCCCCTGACCGGACGAGATGCGCTCGGTCCAGCTGCCGGGATAGTAGAGCGATAGATAGGCGCCGCCGATGCCGGCCAGCGCGCCGCCGACGCCGGTGGCGATGAGGCGCACTGTGTTCGGGTTGAGGCCCATGGCGCGCGCGGCATCGGAACTGTCGCCGACGACGCGCACGATGAGGCCGGCGCGGGTATTGCGGAAGGCCCACCACAGGACCAGCGAAAGCACCGCACCGATCAGGAACAGGACGTTAACGTCGAGTGCCGCCTGCACCTGCGGAATGTCGGACCAGGCGCCGAAGGGAATGGCCGGAAGATTGGGCGCTTTCGGCTTGATGAACGGCTTGCCGAAGAAGAAGGCGAGCCCCGAGCCGAACAGCATCAGCGCGATGCCGATGGCGATGTCGTTGACTTTCGGGAATTTGCAGATCCAGCCATGGAACAGGCCGAAGCAAAGGCCGGCGGCCGCGGCGGCCAGCAGGCCGAGCCATGGCGAGCTGGTCATGACCGCGACCGCATATGCGGTCATGGCGCCGAAGACGAGCGTGCCTTCCAGCCCCAGATTGATGCGGCCGGAGCGCTCGGTGATGGCTTCGCCCAGCGAAACGAAGATGAAGGGCGTCGACACGCGGATCGCGCCGCCGAGGATGGCGAGCGGCACGCCCCAGAGGCCGATCCCGGTCGCATCCATCACGAGGCCCTCCGCCACAAATCGGGATCGAAGGCCTTGAAGCGGCCGTACAGGGTTTCGCTGAGCAGGATGACGATGAACAGCATGCCTTGCAGCACCAGCACGGTGGCGTCGGGCAGGTCCATGCGGCGCTGGATCAGCCCGCCGGATGCGTCGATGCCGCCAAGCAGGATGGCGACAGGGATGATGGCCAGCGGGTTGTGGCGGGCGAGGAAGGCGACGAGGATGCCGGTGTAGCCATAGCCGGCGGCGAGCGAGCCATTGGCGCTGCCTTGCACGGCTGCGACTTCCAGCATGCCGGCAAGACCGGCAAAGCCGCCCGCAAGCGCGGTAAAGCCGACGATGAGCGGTCCGACGGCCAGCCCCTGCACCTGCGCTGCCCTGACATTGCCGCCGGCAATGCGGGCGGCAAAGCCCCAGCGGGTCTTTTCGATCAGCACCCAGGAGAGCACGCAGGCGACGACGCCGACGGCAAGCCCCCAATGCACCTCCATGCCCGGAATGTTGCCGATGCGGTAGATGTCGGCGAGCGGCTGGGTCGAGGGCTTGTTGAGCGAGGCTGGGTCGCGCAGCGGCCCTTCCACCAGCTGGTTCATCAGGGCGATGGCGATGTAGGCCATCAGCAGGCTGGAAATGGTCTCGTTGACGGCCCGGTAGTGGCGGAGCGCGCCGACGGCACCGATCCAGATGCCGCCGGCGGCCAGGCCCGCCACGCCCATGGCAAGAATGACGATGAAGGAAGGCGCGCCGCTCAGCATCACGCCTATGGCAGCTGCGCTGACGCCACCGAGCACGATGGCGCCCTCGCCGCCGATGACGACGAGGCCGAGCCGCGCCGGCAGTGCCACGCACAGCGCCGCCAGCAGCAGCGGTGCGGCCCGCGACAGCGAATTCTGGATGGAGAACCACGAGCCGAAGCCGCCCCGCCACATGGTCTCGTAGAGCAGGACCGGCGACTTGCCGACCAGGGCAATGAACAGGCTGAACAGCGCCATGCCGACGACAAGGGCCGCGAGCGGAATGACGAAAGCCTCCGCCCGCCGCGCGATCCATTCCAGCGCCGCCGGATATCCCCTGGCGCCGAGCAGGGCCGGCGCCTCCGCACTGCTGACCGTATCGGTCATGGTCCCCGTCTCCGCTCGGCTTCAGGCGGTCGAGCCGACGACGCCCTCGACGAGATAGTCCATGCTTTCGAGCTCGATGGCGGTCTCGACGAAGGCCTGGCCCTCCGTCGCCACGACGGCGCCCTTGTTGCTCTTCAGCGGGCCCTTGATGACGGAGAAGCCGCCCTTCATCATTTCGGCCAGGGTGGCGTCGAATTGCTTGCGGGCCGGCTCGCCGACGGCGGGACCGAGCGGGCTCATCTTGACGAAGCCGTCGGCCAGTCCGCCGCGGGTGAAATTGGGCAGGGGGGTGCCGGCGATGAGATCGTCGACGAACATCTTGTAGACCTTGGCCCAGTTCCACTCGGCCCCGGTGAGGTATTTTTCCGGCGCCAGCGGGCTCTGGTTGGCGTGGTAGCCACAGACGAAGGCGCCGCGGCCCGCGGCCGTCTCGACCACCACTTTCGGGCTGTCGACGTGGCAGGTGATGACGTCGGCGCCCTGGTCGACCAGCGCGTTGGTGGCTTCCGCTTCCTTCACCGCCAGCGACCATTCGCCGGTGAAGATGACCTGGCAGGTGATCGACGGATCGACCGAGCGCGCGCCGAGCAGGAAGGAATTGATGTTGAGCAGCACCTGCGGAATGGGCTTGGCGGCGACGAATCCGAGCTTCTTCGACTTCGATGTGTGGCCGGCGACGACGCCGTTCAGGTACTGGCCCATGCCGATATAGCCGAAATAGGAGCCGGCATTCATCGGGTGCTTGGCCTTGTCCCACATGCCGCCGCAATGGCGAAACTGCACGTCGGGGAATTTCGCGCACATGGCCAGCATGTGCGGATCGAAATAGCCGAAGGAGGTTGGGAAGATCAGCGAAGCGCCGTCGAGGTTGATCATCGATTCCATCGTCTTCTGGACGTCGACCGTCTCGGGAACGTTTTCCTCCTCGACGACGGAGATGCCTTCGATGCCCTTCAGCGCGGCCGCCCCCTCGGCATGCGCTTGGTTGTAGCCATAGTCGTCCTTCAGGCCGACATAGATGAAGCCGACAGTGGCGGCGGCGGCGAAGGCACGGCTGATCGGAAAGGATGCCGAGGCGAGGCCGAGCGCGGCTCCCGCGGCGGAGGTCTTGAGCAGTTGGCGGCGGTTAAGCATGAATCTGTCGGTCATGGTGAATGCTCCCCTTTGGGACCCTTTTCCGGGTCGGTTAACATGCCGTCCAAGAAAGTGCATGCAACCGCCGTGCCAGTTTGTGTCTTGAAATTTATTCAATAAAATCAGCCACCAGCTCGAGCGCTTATGCCTATGCCGGAGGCAATTGCATGCACTTTTTGCCTCGAAAGTAGCCAGTTTGACAGGCAGATTAAAATAGAGGCATAGAGGGCATATCCGAGTTGGAGGGCCAATGAGTCGGCCGACTCCACGAGAAGACGCGACGGAGGGAAATTGTCGGGGAAGCGCAGCTTGATCAGGTCGGGCACGACCGTGGATCAGATGGTTCGGGCGATCGGCGACCGGATCGTCACCGGCTACCTGCGCCCGGGCGAAAAGCTGGACGAGACCGCGCTCGCCGCTCGCTTCGACGTATCACGCACCCCTGTCAGGGAGGCGCTCGGCCAGCTCAGCGCCATGGGCCTGGTCGAGAGGCGGCCCAACCGGGGCGCTATAGTCGCCGTCGTGACGCAGGAGCATCTCGCCTCGATGTTCGAGAGCATGGCCGAACTGGAAGCGATCTGCGCGCGCTTCTCGGCCGAGCGCATGACCAGCAGCGAGCGTCGCGGGCTCGAGATCGAGCACCAGGCTTCGGCGCGGATGGTGCAGCTGGGCGCCGAGGAGGACTATGAGTATTTCAACACCGAGTTCCATAGCCGGCTTTATCGTGGCGCCCACAATGCGCATATCCACGAACTCACCGTGATGACCCGCAGCCGGTTGGCACCCTTCCGCCGCGCCCAGTTCATGCTGCCCGGACGGCTGGCCAAATCCTGGCAGGAACACGACCTGATCGTCACCGCAATCATGCGCGGAGACAGCGTGGCTGCGGGCAAGGCCGCCAGGGACCATGTCTCTATCGTCAGTGAGGCGAGCGCGGTGTTCGCGGCTGACGATCGCAAGCCAAATCGGCGGGATGTGGCCTGAAAATTTCCGCACGGTCCGAAGAAGCGGTGCTGCTTCATTGACCAAGAATGCCCGCGACGGCCTTCAGCCGCGGGCATCGAGAGCGTTTTCGAGAAACCTGCAGTCAAATGTTGGCGAGCAATTCGTTGACGCGGCTTTCCATGCCGGCAAGCGCGGCATCGACGTCCTTCTGGCCGGTGATTGCAGCGCTCATCTCTTCGCCCACGATGTCCTGGATCGCGAACTGGCGCTGTACCGCAGACGGCAGCGGCCTGCCGAGATCGGCGACCGCGGCGATGGTGTTGCGATGCGGCAGTGCCTTGAAGGCGTCCGAGGCGATAATGGCCTTGTAGGCCGGCAGGTGGCCGGTGCGCGACCAATCGAAGTCATGGTCGGCGAAGAACTTCAGGAACTTGCCGATAGCCGCGGTCTGTTCGGGTGTGCGGTCCTTCTGCGAGACTGCCCAGGTGTGGCCATCGGCATATTGCGCGTGGGCGCCGGCAAATAGCTGCGGATACGGATAAACCGCATAGCCGCCCTTGTTAAGGGCCGTGCCCTTGGTTTCGGACTGCGCGTTGTTGTCGCCGACGACCCACGTGCCGTTGAGCTGCACGCCACCTCCACCGGCAAGGAAGGCGTTGATCGCGCCGCCGTAATCGAGGTCCTTGGTGGTGTAGTCCTTGTCGAAGATCGCCTTGTACATCTCGACGACCTTCTTGGCTTCCGGCGTGTTCAGCTTCACATGCTTTGGATCGGCGAAGAAGTCAGAATTCTGCTGGAAGAGATAGGTGTAGAGATTGCGCGTGTAGAGCGCGGTCTCGTTGGCCAGGTTCTGAACGAAGTAAGGCTTGCCGGTCTTCTGCTTGAACTGCTCGGCCTGGGCGAGCAGCTCCTCGGGCGACGTCGGAAGGATCGGCGTGCCGTCGGCATTGACGAGGCCAGCCTGTTTGAAGAGATCCATGTTGATGTGATAGAGCATGGTCCAGCTGTCGATCGGCAGGCCATAGATCTTGCCGTCCTTGGTGGCGCCGTTGCGCGCCGCGTCCGTGAAGGAATCGGGTGTGACGCCGACGGATTTCAACAGATCGTCAAGCGGCATCAACAGCCCCTTGGACTGGTAATCCGAAAGCGCGGATTCATGGATCGTGACGATGTCGGGAGCATCGCCCGAAGCAAACTGTGCGGTCAGCTGGTCATAGCCCGGCCATTCCACAGTGCTGACACTGACGTGGACATCGGGGTTGTCGGCGTTGAACTTGTTGATCAGCGAGGTGATGATGCCGCATTCGCCTACTGCCTTGGCGACATCGGTGTTGGTGCCGAAATCGGCATCGCAGGCACCGAAAAACCGCTGCACAGTCAATTCCGTCGCTGCAAGGCTCGGGCTTGCGAGCATCAGCACGCCCGCCGAGACCGCTGCAAACAGGACTTTCTTCATTTTCATATCAGTTCCTCCTCCTGAGTCTGCGCCACTCCACGCTGGACTGGCTTCATGCTTCAATCGCTGCGACGCCCGCCGTCAGGCCATCTCGTCATCGCACCGCGGCGCCCGAGACGGCCGTGACGATGTATTTCTGGAAAAACAGGTAGACGATCAGGATCGGCGCGCCTGCGAACACCGCCTGTGCCATCAAGAAGCCGATGCCTTCCGACTGGGCGAAATTGGTCTGCGTCGAGGCCATGCCGACCGTCAGCGTGTACATATCCTTCTTGGTTGCCGAGATCAGCGGCCACAAGTAGTCGTTCCACGCGCCGAGGAAGGTGAAGATGCCGAGTGTTGCCTGGGCGGGCACCGTGAGCGGCAAAAGAACCTTCCAGAACGTCCTGAACCGGCCGGCATTGTCCAGCATGGCGGCTTCATCCAGCTCCTTCGGGATGGCCTTGAAATACTGGGTCATCAGGAAGACGCCGAAAGAAGCCGACAGGCCCGGGAGAATGAGCCCGTGATAGGTGTTGTGGAAGTTCAGCATGCTGAAGATCTGATGGCGGGCGACAAGCACGGCCTGTTCCGGAACCGCCAGGCCGAAGAGGACGATCACGAACAGGATGTTTCGGCCAGGGAAATTCAGCCGTGCAAAGCCATAGCCGGCAAGCGATGACAGGATCAGCGTTCCGAGCGTCAATCCTCCGGAGACGATGATGCTGTTGAGCACCCAGACGAACACCGACGAGGTGCCGATGGTGTTGATGTAGTTCTTGAGCGTATAGGGCGCCTGAAACACCGAATTCGGATTTGCCATCAGCTCGGCATTTTCCTTGAGCGACAGGCCGATAACCCACAGGACCGGCGCGACCATGACCAGGGAAAGCAGGATGACCAGAGCCAGCAACACGCGGTCGCCGAATGCGCGTCCCTTGATGGAGATGGCTGGAGCCCTCATGCCTGACCTGCCTTGTTGCGCGTGACCAGGTACTGGGCCATGGCCGCCATCAGGATCAGGATGAACAGGACCTCCGAAGCCGCGGCGCCCATGCCGAGATCCCAGCGGCGGAACGCGGTGTCATAGATGTAGAGCACGATCGGCTTAGTCAGGTTGTTCGGACCGCCGCGTGTCATCAGCCAGGCCTGGCCGAACAGCTGGAACTGCAGCACGATCTGGACGATGACCACCAGGACGAAGGTGCGTTTGATCGACGGCAGCGTAATCGAGCGTAACGTCTGCCAGCGATTGGCATTGTCCAGGGCTGCCGCTTCGTAAATATCCTGCGGAATCTG
This sequence comes from Mesorhizobium sp. CA16, assembly GCF_020165175.1. Taxonomy (NCBI): domain Bacteria; kingdom Pseudomonadati; phylum Pseudomonadota; class Alphaproteobacteria; order Hyphomicrobiales; family Phyllobacteriaceae; genus Mesorhizobium; species Mesorhizobium sp. CA16. Next base: position 110,539 of record NZ_JAIUHP010000015.1, on the reverse strand, counting down.
CTGGAGGGCGGAGAGAAAGAGCATCATCGGCAGGCCGATGCACCACCAGACGGTGGCAATGGCGATGCCGATCATCGCCAGGCTGGGATCGGAAATGAAAGCCGGGGCGGTTGCGCCGAACCATCCGTAGATCGTCGACAGAAGGCCGACATTCGGAATGAACACGATGCGCCAGATCAGCGTGACGATCGTGACCGACAGCACGGAGGAAGAAAAGAACAGGGTCCGCAGCACCGCGGCGGTGCGCGTGCGGCGGTTGAGGCAAAGCGCGAGAAAAAGGCCGATCAGTGCCAGGGTCGGCACCGTCAGAAGCACGAAGTAGAAGGTATTCCAGACCGATTGCAGGAACACCTTGTCGTGAAACAGCCTGATATAGTTGCCGAAACCGACGAAATTTCCGGACGAGAACGTGTCAGCCTTGTGGAAGCTCAGCCACATTCCCCAGAACAGCGGGACCAGCAGGAGCGTCGTGAAGAAGAACAGGAACGGCGCGACGAAAATGAAGTTTCGCCATTGCGGCGCGTAGATATCGACGCTCGCGGCTCTGGCGCCGGCGGCCGGAAGCGCGGTGCGCGGGGTCGCCCGTCGGTCGTCCATGTCAGACCTCCCTCGCGTGCCAGGCGCGACCGGTCTCGCCGAACAGATGCGATTTCCGGCCATCGAAGGCGAGCCCGACCTTGTCGCCGACCGCAACGCGGCTGTTGCCAGCATCCGAGGCGACGATCTGCTGGCCGTCGCCAAGCCGGGCGTAGACCAAGGTGCGTTCGCCGAGCCGCTCAAGCACATCGACCACGCCATCGGCATTGCCCTGCCCGGCGGGAGCGATGCGCACGTCTTCCGAACGGATACCGAAAGTGTATTTGCCATCGGTCGTCTGGCCGGAAGCAATCTCGGTCTGAACCGCTATGCCGTCCGCAAACCTGGCCGTGGCATTCCGGCTCGACCTGTCGAGCGTCGCCTCGACAAAATTCATTGCCGGCGCGCCGACGAAGCCTGCGACGAATTTGGTCGCGGGGCGGTCGTAGATCTCCATGGGAGAGCCGATCTGCTCGATCTTGCGATTGTTCATGACGACAATACGGTCGGCGAGCGTCATGGCCTCAACCTGGTCGTGGGTGACGAAGATCATCGTCGATTGCAGGCGCTGGTGCAGTTGGGCAAGTTCGATGCGGGTACGGGTCCGCAATGCCGCATCGAGATTGGAGAGCGGCTCGTCGAACAGGAAGGCCTTTGGCTCCTTGACGATCGCACGGCCGATGGCGACGCGCTGCCGCTGGCCGCCGGAGAGCTGGCCCGGCTTGCGCTCGAGCAGGTGCTCCATCTCGAGGATGCGGGCGCTCTCCTTTATGCGCGCATCGATGACGTCGCGCGGCATGCCGATATTCTCAAGCCCGAATGCCATGTTGTCGCGCACGCTCATATGCGGATAAAGCGCATAGGACTGGAACACCATGGCAATGCCGCGCTTGCCCGGCGGCAGATGATCGATACGTTCGTTGTTGATGGCTATCTCGCCGGTATCGACAGTTTCGAGCCCCGCGATCATGCGCAGAAGCGTCGATTTCCCGCAGCCGGAGGGTCCGAGAAACACGATGAATTCGCGTGCCTTGATGGAGAGAGACAGATCATCCAGCACCGTCATGGCGCCGAAATGCTTGCTCACATTCCTGATCTCGATATCGGCCGTCACGTCGAGGCTCCTCCTCCTCAGCCCATGCACGACGATGCGCCTGAAGTCAGAGCTTCAGGCGGACCATCTGGTAGGAATAGGGCGGCAGCGGCAGGCTCAGTTTGCCGCCCACCACCGACGCGCCGGTCCCCTTCCTGGGACTGACATTGCTTGGGTTCTGCGCCGAATTGACGGCTTTCAGATCAGCATGCGCCATCAGCTGATGGTCAACGATCTCAGCCGCGCCGAAGCCCGCTATGTCGATCGCGGTTTCGATTTCCTCGCTCGAATGGCGATTGATGGCAAAGAAGGTGACATGTCCGGTTTCCGCGTCATGCACGCCGGCGACGTCGACATGGGAAACGTCGCCGGCAACGGTGGAGCTGTAGGTCGGGCTTTCCACCTTGAGATCCAGCGCATTGCCGCGGCCGTAGTTCGAGGCATAGAGATAAGGATAGAAGATCGTCTGACGCCATGCTGGGCCGTTGGGAACAGTCATGATCGGCGCGATGACGTTGACCAGTTGCGCCAGGCACGCGATCTTGACCACGTCGGAACGACGGATGAAGGTGTTGAGGATCAGGCCGACCTGCAGCACGTCCTCGAAATTGTAGATGTCTTCGAGCAATGGCGGAGCGAAGGGCCAGCCCTCATTGCCGCCAAGGATTTTCTTGTCCTGCTCCTTGGAATGGTACCAGACGTTCCATTCGTCGAACGAGATGTAGACCTGCTTCTTGGAGCGCTTCTTGGCCTTGATATAATCGATGACGCCGGCGACCGAGACAATGTAAGCGTCGAGCTTCTCGCTCATGGCTAGATAGTTTGGCGCGTCGTTGGCTTCATTGTCGAAATACATGTGCAGCGAGATGTAATCCACCTCGTTGTAAGTATGATCGAGAACGGTCGCTTCCCATTCCGGGTATGTCGGCATCTTGGCATTTGACGAGCCGCAGACCACGAGCTCGAGCGACTTGGAGAAGGCACGCATGGCCTTGGCGGTCTCGTGGGCCAGGCGGCCATACTCGTCGGCGGTCTTGTGGCCGATCTGCCAGGGGCCATCCATCTCGTTGCCAAGACACCAGAGCTTGACGTCAAAGGGCTCCTTGCGGCCGTTGGCGATGCGCTTGTCGCTCCACTCGCTGCCGCCGGGATGATTGGCGTATTCCAGAAGGTTGCGGGCTTCATCGAGCCCACGCGAGCCGAGATTGACGGCAAGCATCATCTCGGTGTTCGCCGAGGCGCACCAGTCGGCAAATTCATGCAGGCCGACTTCATTGCTTTCCGAAGTGTGCCAGGCAAGGTCAAGGCGCACCGGGCGCCCTCCCTTGGGGCCGACGCCATCTTCCCAATTGTAAGCGGATACGAAATTGCCGCCGGGATAGCGGACGATCGGAACTCTGAGCTCCCTGACGAGATCGATGACGTCCCGACGCATGCCATTGTCATCCGCCGTCGCATGGCCGGGCTCATAGATGCCGGTATAGACCGCCCGCCCAAGATGCTCGATGAAGGATCCATAGAGCCTAGGATCGATCTTCGAGACGATATAACGCGGATGCGCCGTGACGGCCGCCTTCATGCATTCCCTCCGAGAATATCATAAATGATGATTTAAATCACCTTATTAGATATCAAAGGGAAACAGCATCCGTTCGTCAAGCGAAAAACCGCCAAAAGTCTGACAATTGACCGGCAGCCTCAGCCGAAAATGCTGCCAAATGTTTGAAATTATTGCACTATTTTTGAGACCCGATTTGATGATATCAACCGGTTTTGATCCTCAGCAGAATGTCCTGATCGTAATTTCCAAATCCCTTGCCGAAAATATTGATTCCGCCGGGGCGCTCGGCGTCATCCTTGACGCCGATACGAACCCGGATCGAATGATGGCCCTTGAGGTCGAGGGCGGCGAGGCTGGTCTCGGAAATCCTGACACCGTCGACATAGGTTCCGTCAGCGGAAACCCGCCAGTTCTTCAGCTTGCCATATTGCGAGCCCTTGAGCTTCCACCAGGAGGGCGTGAAAACGCCGCGCTTGTCGCCGAAATCGCCGGGTGACGTCCAGGTGCCGACGTCGACGCCATTGATCGTCAGCGTGATGTCGGAGGGCCAGTCGGCGCTGGTGCCTGGAACTTCCGAGGACAGTTCCACCACCAGCTCGAGCTCGGTAATCTCGGTATTGGCGAGCTTGGCATTGTTCGGAAACTGATATTCGACAAAGCCGCGCGTGAACCACAACAAACCGGCCTTCATACGGTCCGGATCCAGGAAGGTGTTGGGCACATCGAGCAGGCCGATGATCCCGTCCGGCGAACAGAGACCGCAGGGCGCGGTGACCTCGAAGCCGGTGTAAAGCCCGATCGGCATCGACACTTCGATCGCGTCGTTCTTGACCGCACGATACTCGCTCTTGAAGACCACGAGCACTTCCTCGGCGGTCGGATAGCAGATCTTCTGGCTGCCTTTCTTCGCCTTCTGGTTCTCGGTGCGGATCAGGCCCGCATCCTCAAGCACCTGGATATTGGTCGAGACCGTCGACTGCGGCAGCGACAGCACGGAGGCGATTTCGTTGACATTCATCGGCCCCTTCTCATGCAGCAGCCTCAGCATGGAAATGCGCGCCGAAGAGGCAAGGCCCTTGAGGACGGCCATGCCCTCCTCAGGGTCGATCACCAGAAAATTGCGACTCAATGGATTGCCAGCCTATGCGATTTGCACCCGAAATCAGCTTGTATATCGGGATAATTGATTCAATCAATGCGGCGGCGGCACTCCATGCACCTTTTTGGTTGAGCGGCCGCGAAGAGGCCATTTGTTCCTCGGCAGGCTTGCCGCCTCGTGCGACCTAGCCAAGCAGGACGTCGGGTGCGCCATTTACCGGCGCCGCGAAACCCTCACCCCAGCGTCTCGCGGATCGCCTGCGCCAGCCGCTCCACCCCGTCCCGCGTCTGCGCGGCATCACACGCCGCATAGCCCAGCACCAGGCCTTGCGTCGGGGCCGTGTTCTGGAAATATTTCGACAGCGGCGAGACGTTGATCGCCCTTTTTGCTGCGGCCTGGCTGACCTTGATGTCGTCGATGCCATCCTTGAGATAGCCCACCACCTGGATGCCGGCTCCGGCGGGGGACAGCGTGATCTCGTCGCGCAGGCGCTCGGTCACGATCTCGCGAAAAAGCTGGCGGCGCTGGGCGTAGATGCGGCGCATGCGCTTCAGATGCCGGCTCATATGGCCTTCGGTGATGAAGTCGGCCAAGGCGGCCTGCAGCAGCAGCGGCGCAAACTGGCCGGTGGTGGATAGCGCGTTGACGATGCGGCCGGCAAGCTCCGGCGGAAGCACCATGAAGCCGAGGCGCAGCGCCGGGAACAGCAGCTTGGCGAAGGTGCCGACATAGATGACGCGGCCGGAGCGGTCCATGCTCTGGATCGCCGGCACGGGCCTCCCTTGAAAGCGGTATTCGCCGTCGAAATCGTCCTCGATCACCCAGGCGTTAGCGGTCTCGGCGATGTCGAGCAGGCGCAACCGCTCCTCCATGCGCATGGTGATGCCGAGCGGATGCTGGCAGGCCGGCGTCACATAGATGAGACGGGGCGAAAAATCCGGAGCATCGAGCCGCCAGCCGCGCTCCTGGTCGACCGCAATCGGCAGGATTCTTGCGCCGGCCACGGTGAAGGCGGCCTTGGCGCCGTAATAGCCGGGCTCCTCCATCCACACCGTGTCATCGGGGTCGAGCAGAAGCCGGGCGAGAAGATCGAAGGCGGCCTGCGCGCCGGTGGTGATGACGATCTGCTCGGGACGACAGCGCACGCCGCGCGCGGAATAAAGATAGCCGGCGATCGCCTCCTTCAGCGCCGGGTGGCCGGTGACGTCATAGGTGCCGAACAGCGTCTCGCCGCCATGGCTGGCGCGGCGCGCGACCAGCCGACCCCAGACGCCGAAGGGAAAGCTCTGCGCATCCGGCATGCCGGGGTGGAAGGCGACATGCCCCGGCCTGCCGTGATGATAGGGCTGGCTCAGCAGCTGCTGGCCGCGCAGCGAGGGCTGGCGCAGCGGCACGGGCGGCTCCTCGGCCGGTGTCTCGCGCGGGCCTTCGGGCAGGTCGACGATGACCGGACGGGCGCCCTGGCGATTGGCGAGATAGCCTTCGGTGACGAGCTGGTCATATGCGGCGACGATGGTGTTGCGGCCAAGGCCGAGTTCGGCGGCCAAGGCGCGGGTGGACGGGAGCTCCGAGCCTGGCGCCAGCGTGCGATTGCGGATGATGGCGACGAGGCCGTGATAGAGCTGACGCGAAAGGTGCTCGGGGCTCGAGCGGTTCACGGCCAGCATGTCGAGCGGGAACGCCTGGGGTTTGGGGTGGGAGCGCATCGTTTATCCCCACCCGTGGATGCAATGGCAATGGCGTGCCGCGACACGCTTGTGCTGCAAGGTCGAGTTCCTTCGCCCCCCTCTCTGTCCTGCCGGCCATCTCCCCCACAACGGGGGAGATTGGCAGTTCAGGCGTCTCGCTTTTCTTTGCGACGTCGGCGATTGGCGAAAGCCGGCGCGACATCCGATCTCCCCCCTTGAGGGGGAGATGGCCGGCAGGCCAGAGAGGGGGGCCTCGCGCCGACGATCAATGATTTCGAGGTTGCCCATCTATCCATCCTGCCACACCCGCCTCTCCGCACAAACTGGTTCCTTTATTTTCCAGAAAACTGGCCCTCGCGAGGGAGACAGAGCGGGGTAGACTTTGCGCACTGACGTTGGGGCAAGACGTCGACAAGGACATGTAAGGGGACATGTGAGGCGCGGCGCTGGGAGGGCGTCTTGCCGAACGAAACGGCATGGTTTCGCCCCGCCGCCGGCAACCGCAGCCATCTCCTCCCGAGACAGGACACCCCGCAGCCATCATGGCTGCGGGGCGGAAAGCGAGCAATGACGACAGTTCGACTTGGCATCAACCCGATCACCTGGACCAATGACGACGTGCCGGAACTGGGCGGCGACACGCCGCTCGAGACCTGCCTCAGCGAGACCGCGGAGGCCGGCTATGCCGGCACCGAGCTTGGCGGCAAGTTCCCGCGCGAGAGCCGTGCGCTGAGGCCGATCCTCGACCATTACGGACTGGCGCTGGTCTCCGGCTGGTATGATGGTCGCATCTGCGAGAAGGAGGTGGACGAGGAGTTCGAGGCGATCCGGCCGCATCTGACGCTGCTTCGCGACCTCGGCGCCAGGCGCGTCGTCTATGCCGACACCTCGCGCGGCCGGCATGGCGCCATCCACGACCCGATCTCGCAGCGGCCGAAGCTGATGGACGGGGAATGGAAGGCCTATGGCGCCAAGATCACCCGGCTCGCCGAGCGGTTTTCCGATTTCGGCGTCGGCATGGCCTTCCACCATCACATGGGCACGATCGTCGAGACCGACGCGGAGATTGACAGGCTGATGCACAGCACCGGCGAGGCGGTCAGCCTGCTTTACGATACCGGGCACTGCGCCTTTTCGGGCGGCGACCCGGAGCAGTTGCTGCGCCGGCACGTGGAGCGCGTCGTGCATGTCCATTGCAAGGATGTGCGCCCGGCCATCTTAAAGAAAGCGCGCGAGGCCGACATGAGCTTCATGGGCGCGGTGATGGAAGGCATCTTCACCGTGCCGGGCGACGGCGCGATCGACTATCCGACGCTCTTAAAGATACTCGCCGACCAGGGCTATTCCGGCTGGCTGGTTGTGGAAGCCGAGCAGGATCCGGCCAAGGCGCATCCCTTGACCTATGCGACGATGGGGTATCGGAATCTGAAGAGGCTGGCCGAGGGCGCGGGCTTCTACGTCCACGAGCGCAAGGCCTGAAGAAAGCATGGGGCGCCGGGGAGGCAGATGAGCTCGGTTCTGTACCAGAAGGTGGTCAAGAGCTTCGGCGCGCTCAACGTGCTGCGATCACTTGACCTTGCGGTGCCGGACCACAAATTCCTCGCGCTGCTCGGCCCGTCGGGCTGCGGCAAGACGACGGCGCTGCGCATCCTGGCTGGGCTCGACATGCCGACCGCCGGCAAGGTCTTTATCGGCGAACGCGACGTCACCCGGCTGCAGCCGCGCGACCGCGACATCGCCATGGTCTTCCAGAGCTACGCGCTTTATCCGCAGATGACGGTCGCCGAAAATATCGGCTACCCGCTGTGGATACGCGGCACGCCCGAAGCCGGACGAAAGGCCAAGATCGGCGAGGTCGCCGCCGTGCTCGAGATCGGCCATCTGCTCGACCGCCGTCCGCGCCAGCTTTCCGGCGGCCAACGGCAACGCGTGGCGCTGGCCCGCGCCATCGTGCGCGACCCGGCGGCCTTCCTGATGGACGAGCCGCTCTCCAATCTCGACGCGCGGCTCAGGCTCACGATGCGCGGCGAGATCAAGCGGCTCTGCCAGCGCCTCAGCGCCACCACCATCTATGTCACCCACGACCAGGTCGAAGCGCTCACCATGGCCGACTTCGTCGCCGTCATGCATGGCGGCGAGCTGCAGCAGATGGCGCCGCCCATCGAGATATACGACCGCCCGGCAAACCGCTTCGTCGCCACCTTCGTCGGCAACCCGCCGATGAACATTCTGCCGGCAGCGCTTTGCGAGCAAGGCGTCATCGTGGCCGGCAAGGTCGTCCCACTGGACGCCGCGCGGCTTGCTGCCTGCCGCGCCGCCTCCGTCGCCGAAATAGGCCTCCGGCCGGAGGACTGCAGCGCTGCCGCCGTCGCCACGCCCGATGCCCTGCCCGGCGAAATCTACGTCGTCGAACCGATGGGCAACGAGACGCTGGTCAATGTCCGCCTCGAAGGCGGCAACGTCTCGGTCCGGGCCGGCCGCGATTTCAGGGGCGTAGTGGGTGAAAGCATCGGCGTCGCCTTCGACCCGGCGAACGCCTGTTTCTTCAATTCGGACGGCCTGACAGCCGTCCACAGGGTCAACAACAATGGGAGAGTGACATGATGCATTCCAGCAGACTTACTCGCCGCTCCGTCATCAAGGGTGGGCTTGGCCTGGCTTTGGCGACCACCGCCCTCACCACGCTTGGCCTGCCGATGCCTGCCCGCGCCGCCGGAAAGAAGGTGATCATCGGCGCCTTCGCCGATGGCGGCCTGACGCCGTTCAAGGAAAAGATCATCCCGCTGGCCAAGGAGCAGGGCTTCGACATCCAGTTCCTCGAGGACGAATACGGGGTGACGCTCGAGAAGTGGTTCGCCGACGCCCAGAGCGGCGCCGGCCAGTATGACCTCTACCTGCTCGACGACCCATGGGTGCCGCAGTTCGGCGCCGCCAACGTGCTCGAGGATCTTGGCGCCGGAGGCATCGATGGGTCGGACAAGGACTGGATCGGCGCGATGATCGACATGGGCTATTGGCCGCCGCAGAAGGGGCCGCGCGTCAAGGGCTTCGAGAACGCCAAGCCGACGTTGATCTGCGTGCCCTTCGTCGGCGACCTGCAGACGCTGACCTATCGCAACGACGTCTTCACCGGCGGTGCGCCCAAGACCTGGGACGAGGTGATCGCCAAGGGCAAGGAAGGCGTCGCGGCCGGCAAGATCAAATACCCGGTCGTCTTCCGCGGCGTTTCCGGCAACCCGATCGTCACCAGCTGGTATCCGGTCTTCCTGTCGTTCGGCGGCTCCTTCTTCGACGACAAGTGGAACCCGATCTTCAATTCGGCCGAAGGCAAGGCCTCGGCCGATTTCTTCGTCGGCACGATGAAGCAGAACGCGCCGAGCGGCGTGGTCGAGTTCGACTCCGACCAAGAGGGCGCGGCGATCCTCGGCGGGGAGGCAGGGGCGATCATCCAATATTCGGGCAACGCATTGAAGGCGGACGACCCCGCCCAGACCAAGGTGGCCGGCAAGCTCGATTTCGGCGTTGTGCCGAAGCAGGAAAAGGCGATCGCCCAGATGGGCATCTTCATCGCCGGCGTGCCGAAATCAGCGCCCAACAAGGCGAATTCGATCGAGTTCGTGAAGTGGTATGTCAGCGCCGAAACACAGGCCAAGCTCTCGGAAGCGGGCTCGATCCCGGTCAAGCGCAGCGCCTTCGGCATCGCCAAGCCCGGCAACCGTCTGATACCGGTCGCCCTGCAGCAGCTCGACGCCGGCGCGCTGCCGCGGCCGCGCACCCCCGACTGGGCGAAGGTCGAGGAACTGCTCGGCATCGAGCTCAACAAGGCTTTGCAGGCCGGCTCCGGCGGCGGTGCGGCCCTGGACACGGCGGCCAAGCAGGTCAAGGACTATCTGACCACGGCCGGGTACTACTGATGCAAACCGGCATGCAGGCACGCAAATATCGCCTGCAGGGGGCGGGGCTCGACCTCGCCCTCCCCTATCTCATGCTGGCGCCGGGCCTGACGATCGTGCTCGGCGTGCTTGTCTATCCGCTCTGGGACGGACTGCGCGCCAGCACCAGGGCTTACCGCTACGGCTCGCCGGTCTCCCATGTCGGCTTCCGGAACTATGTGCAGCTTTGGAGCGACGCACAGTTCCTGAATTCGCTGTGGGTCACGGTCAAGTTCGTGGCGCTGTCGGTTTCGATCGAGGCAGTGCTGGGCTTCGCGCTTGCCTTGTTCTGCCTGCACGAATTCCGCGGCATTCGGCTGCTCAGGACGGTGCTGATCATTCCCATGGTGATCACGCCGGTCGTCGTCGCCATCCTGTTCAGGCTGATCTACGCCAGCGATGCCGGCATGCTGACGGCGCTCTCAGAGGCCATGGGCGGCGGCGGGGTCCAGATCCTCGGAAACCCGCTCAATGCCTTCATCGGCCTTGTCGTGCTCGACGTCTGGGAGTGGACGCCGCTGATGTTCCTGATCCTGCTCGCCGGCCTGCAGTCGCTGCCGCACGAGCCGTTCGAGGCGGCGCGCGTCGACGGCGCCGGGTCCTGGCGCGTCTTCGCCGATCTCACCTTCCCGATGATGCGGCCGGTGCTGGCGGTCGCCATCGTGCTCCGCACCATCGATGCCTTCGGCACCTTCGACCAGGTTTTCGTGCTGACCCGGGGCGGGCCGGGCGAAGCGACGAGGCTGATCTCGATCTATGGCTATGACACCGCTTTCAAATTCCAGCAGACCGGATACGCGGCGGCGCTGTTCGTGACGATCGGCCTCGTCGTGCTCGCGCTCGCCTTCAGCGCCATCAGGCTCCTGCGCAGGATCGACGCGTCATGAGCACCCGCCTGGCGCGCATCCTCACCACCATTTTCGTGCTGGCAGTGGTGCTGCTGCCGATCTACTGGCTGGTGTCCACCTCGCTCAAATCCAACCGCGAGATCACGCAGGAAGGCACGCTCTATCCGCATGTGCCGACGCTCGACAATTACGTCAGGCTGTTCACCGAAAAGCAGTTCGGCTCCTACCTGACGAACTCGGTGGTGGTGACCTTCTTCTCGGTCGCGATAGCGCTGGTCTTCGGCGCGATGGGCGCCTACGCGATCGCGAGGTTCCGCCTGCCATTCGCCGCGGAGCGCAAGATCGGTCTCTTCCTCCTGACACTGCGCATCATCCCGCCGGTGGTGATCCTGATACCCGTCTATCTCTTAATGCTGAGCCTCGGGCTGCTCGACAGCTGGCTCGGCCTGATCGCCACCTACACCGCCTTCAACGTCACCTTCTGCGTGTGGATGATGGAGAGCTTCTTCCGCGAGATCCCCGTCGATCTCGAGGAGGCGGCCATGGTGGACGGCGATTCACGCTTCGGCGCCTTCCGCCGCATCACGCTGCCATTGGCGGCACCGGGGCTCGCGGCCACCGCGATCTTCGCCGTACTGGTCACCTTCAACGAATTCCTTTTCGCGCTGGCGCTGACCGCGACGCCGCGGGCGATGACCATGCCGCGCGGCACCGCCACACTCATCGGGCGCATCGATACCGACTGGGCCTCGATGGCGGCCGCCGGCGTCATCGGCGCGTTGCCGATCGTCTTCTTCGCACTCCTGGTGCAGCGGCATCTGGTGCGCGGGCTGACCATGGGCGCGGTGAAATGATTGCCGCTCGGATATACGAACCGGCCGGCAGCGCTGGAGCGGCCTGATGAGAAAGTCGAACGCATGATGGATGTTTGTCTGTTCGGGGTGGGGCTGATTGGCCGCGTGCATGCGAGCAATCTCGCGCGCCACCCGAAGGTGCGGCTGCGCTACGTCGTCGATCCCAATCGCGAGGCGGCCGAGAAGGTCGCCGCCGTAACCGGCGCCGAGATCGTGGATACCGAGACCGTTATGAACGATCCGGCAGTGAAAATGGTGTTCATCGCCTCGGCCACGCGCACGCACGCGGAGCTTGCCATGGCCGCGGCGGCGCAAGGCAAGGCGATCTTCTGCGAGAAACCGATCGACCTCGACCTCAAGCGCACGGATGAATGCCTGGCCGCTGTCGCGAAAGCCGGCGTGCCGTTCCAGATCGGCTTCAACCGCCGCTTCGATCCGAGCTTCCGGGCGCTGAAGGAGCGCCTCGATGGCGGCGAGATCGGCGCCGTCGAGCAGGTCATCATCACCAGCCGCGATCCCGAACCGGAGACCGAGGAAGCGCTGGCCGGAGGCGGCGGCGTCTTTCGCGAGATGACTATCCACGATTTCGACATGGCGCGGAACATGCTTGGCGAAGAGCCTGTGGAGCTCTTCGCGACCGGCTCCTCGCTGGTGGCGCCGCAATACAGGAAGCTCGGCGATTACGACACGGCGATGTTCATCCTGCGAACGGCATCCGGCCGGCAATGTCATATCAACAACAGCGTCAGGGCCGCCTATGGCTACGACCAGCGCATCGAGGTGCACGGCGCCGACGGCATGCTGCAGGCCGGCAACCGGCTGCCGACCTCTGTGGAAAGGTACGGCGGCAAAGGTATATCGCGCGACAAGCCCTACTACTTCTTCGTCGAACGCTATGCGGAATCCTACGCCGCCGAGATCGATCACTTCATCACCTGTGTCGAGACGGGCAGGAGTCCGGCGGTCACGGCCAGCGATGGGCGCAAGGCCATGATCCTCTGCGAGGCAGCGCTAGCGTCGGCCCGGTCCGGCAGGTTCGAACCCGTAGAGCTGTGAGCGGATGGTCCGAAATAAGCGGGAGTTTACGAAATGAAGATTGGCATGATCACCGACAGCCTCGGCAACCTGTCCTTCGACGAGATGCTGCGCGCCTCGGCCGATCTCGGACTGGAGACGCTGGAGTTCGCCTGCGGCAACTGGTCGTCGGCGCCGCACATCGATCTGGCCGCCATGCTGGACAGCAAGACGACCCGAACCGAATTCGTCGCCAAGGTTCGCGACCACGGGCTGACGATCGCGGCGCTTAACTGCTCCGGCAACCCGCTGCATCCGGGACCGCAGGGCAAGCAGCATCGCCAAGTGACCGAGGACACGATCCGGCTGGCGAGCCTGATGGGCATCGACCGGGTGGTGATGATGTCCGGGCTGCCGGGCGGACCCGGCGACACCAATCCCAACTGGATCATCACCGACTGGCCGCCCGAATGCGCCGACATCCAGCGCTACCAGTGGGACGATTGCATCATCCCGTATTGGCGCGATCTCATCGAATTTGCGAACAATCTGGGCATCAGGAAGCTTTGCCTGGAACTGCATGGGCATCAGGCCGTGTACAATGTCCAGACGCTGTTCCGGCTGCGCGATGCGGTCGGCGAGACGGTCGGCGCGAACTACGATCCGAGCCATCCGATGTGGATGGGCGCCGATCCTATCGCCGCCGTGCGCAAGCTTGGCTCGGCCATATATTATGTCCACGCCAAGGACACACGCATCGAACCGATACCGGCGGCCATCGACGGCGTGCTCGATGCGCGCCCGCCAAATCATTATGCCGAAAGGGCCTGGAATTACATCACGCTCGGTTACGGCCACGGTGAAACCTGGTGGCGGCAGTTCTGCACCGCGCTGAAGCAGGCCGGCTATGACGACGTGCTGTCGATCGAGCACGAGGACATGATGCTGTCGCCGATGGAAGGCATGCGCAAATCCGTGGCGCTGCTGCGCAACGTTGCCATTAACCTGGCCTGAATTGTTCAGATCCGGTCCTGCATTGGTAGGTGATCGCCGCCCGTTGCGGTCTCGATGGTCGCCAGCCCTACCTCACATCGACCCAGCGCTGTTCCTGGAAGGAGCGCGCCATGGCATGCACGGTGCGCTCGATCTCCAGCCCCTCGTCGAAGTCGATGATGCGGGCCGGCTTGCCGGCGGTGCGCATCAGGAGCTCGCGGCATTCGATCATCTTGAGGTCGTTGAAGCCGAGGCCGTGGCCGGGCGCCGGCAGGAAGGAATCGTAGGGCTTGTGGTGCGGCGCCACCAGGATGGTGCGGTAGCCCTGCTCGGTCGGCCGGTCGGCGGTGAGGTAGAGTTGGAACTCGTTCATCCGCTCCTGGTCGTAGAGGATCGAGCCCTTCGAGCCGAAGATCTGGATGGCGATGCGGCCCTTGCGGCCCCAGGCCGAGCGGTTGACCAGCAGCGTGCCGGCAACGCCGTTCTCGAGATGCATCAAGACGCTGGCGATGTCATAGGTCTCCACCGCGCGGCGGGCGCCGGACGCGGTCCTGCGATCGGGATAGGGTTTGACCATGTCGCACATGACGCGCGAGACGCGGCCGAACAGCGCCTTGATCAGCGACAGCGGATGCACGGCGAAATCGTCGAGCGCGCCATAGCCGGACGAAGCCTCGTGTTTCCAGAAGAACAGCGCCTCCGGATCGGCCATGAAATCCTCGTCCATCTCGATGCGCACGAGATTGACGTCGCCGATGATCTTTTCCTCGAGCAGCGCGCCGATATGGCGGATGGCGGGGTTCTGGATGTAGTTGTAGCCGAGCACGGCGACCTTGCCGGATTGCTTCGCGGCCTTCGCCATCGCCTCGGCCTCGGCGAAACTCGGCGCCATCGGCTTCTCGCACCACAGATGCTTGCCGGCTTCGAGGACGGCGATCGCCATTTCCGGGTGGAACTGGTTCGGCGTGGTCAGCGAGACGATCTCGACGTCCGGATCCTCGACCACGGCGCGCCAGTCGCCGGAGCCTTTTGCGAAGCCGAACTCGGCAGCTTTGCGTTTGGCAAGCTCGTCATTCACCTCGCCCAGATGCACCAGTTTCGGCTTGTCGACATCGGGAAAGACGGTGCCCACCGCGTTCCAGGCGATGGCGTGGCACTTGCCCATGAAGCCAGTGCCGATGAGGCCCACTCCGACCATGTCGATTGTCTCCAGGATAAAGGAAAGTATGCGTGGATGAATTAGTCTATTTTGATAAAGAATGGAATATCTAAATCATTTTTTATGGTGTTCTTGCGCGAACTCGCTATGATGAGGCAGGAGAGAGACAAACCTTATGAGCGTGGGCGGAGCGACGATGGACGAACGGGTGCCTCGCGATTTCGAAACGCTGCGCGCGACGATCCTGGACAGACGCGCGAGCCTGCCCAAGCGCATCGCGCAGATCGCCGCCTATGCGCTCGACAATCCCGACGACATCGCCTTCGGCACGGCGGCGAGCATCGCCGCCTCGGCCGGCGTGCAGCCCTCGACGCTGATCCGTTTTGCCCAGCAGCTCGGCTTCGACGGCTTCACCAGCCTGCAGCAGGTTTTCCGCGAGCGTCTGCGCGAGCGCAACTCCTCTTATGACGAGCGGCTGGCGGCGTTGCGCGCCAAGGCCGAGGAAGGCCGCGGGCACCGGGCGATCTTCGACGGCTTCGTCGCCGCCGCCAGCACCTCGCTGGGCGACATCTCACGTTCGCTCAACGATGCCCATTTCGAGGAGGCGGTGGCGCTTCTGGCGAAAGCCGAGACGATCTATGTGCTGGCCAAGCGCCGCTCCTATCCGGTGGCGTCCTACATCGCCTATGCGCTGGGCAAGCTCAAGATCCGCAACCAGCTGGTGGAATCGGCCGCGGGGCTGAACGCCGAGATGATCGGCTTCGCCACGCCGCGCGACGCCGTCATCGCCATCAGCTTCTCGCCTTACGCGCCGGCGACCATCGAGGAGACGCGCTCGATCGCCGAGCAGGGCGTGCCGATCGTGGCGATCACCGACTCGTCCTTCTCGCCGCTGGCGCAATTCGCCAGGGTCTGGTTCGAGGTCGCCGAGGCCGATTTCGGCGGCTTCCGCTCGATCTCGGCGACGATGGCGCTGGCCATGGCGCTGACTGTCGCCGTGGGCGAGAAACGCCGCGAGACCGGGCGCCGACGCAAGGGCTGAGCCTCCCGAATGAGCGCTTTTCGGCTCGGGAACACTCATTCCATATTGACTGTAGATTGGAATTAATATTTCATATTGACGACACCACGCCGTCGCCGGCGCGCGCTGTCCAAAACGACGCTGCTCTGCAAAACAAGGCCGATGGGAGGTTCGAATGGGCGAAGCCGTGGAAGGGAGATACCCGCCGCTCGACGTCATCACCATCGGCCGCGCCTCGGTCGATCTCTATGGCCAGCAAATCGGCTCGCGGCTGGAAGACATCACCTCTTTCGCCAAGTCCGTCGGCGGCTGCCCGGCCAATATTTCCGTCGGCACGGCAAGGCTCGGCCTGCACTCGGCGCTGCTCACCCGCGTCGGCGACGAGCAGATGGGCCGCTTCATCCGCGAGCAGCTTCGGCGCGAGGGCGTCTCGGTCGACGGGCTGAAGACCGACAAGGAGCGGCTGACAGCGCTGGTGCTGCTCTCGGTCGAAAGCGAAGGCGTCTCGCCGATGATTTTCTATCGTTCGGACTGCGCCGACATGGCGCTGGCCGAGGAGGATATCGATGAGGCCTTCATCGCCTCGGCGCGCTCGGTGGTCGTCACCGGCACGCACTTCTCGCGGCCGAATTCCGATGCCGCGCAGCGCAAGGCGATCCGCCTGATGAAGGCCCAGGGTGGCAAGGTTGTGTTCGATATCGACTACCGCCCGAACCTTTGGGGCCTCGCCGGCCACGCGGAGGGTTTCGAGCGCTATGTCAAGTCCGACCGCGTCTCGGCGCAGTTGAAGACGGTGCTGCCGGATTGCGATCTCATCGTCGGCACCGAGGAAGAGATCATGATCGCTTCCGGCGCCGACGATTGCCTGAGCGCGCTGAAGACGATCCGCGCGCTGTCCGCCGCCACCATCGTGCTGAAGCGCGGCGCCAAGGGTTGCATCGTCTATGACGGGCCGATCAGCGACGACCTCGAGGACGGCATCGTCGGCAAGGGTTTTCCGATCGAGATCTACAATGTGCTCGGAGCCGGCGACGCCTTCATGTCAGGCTTCCTGCGCGGCTGGCTCGGCGGCGAGAGCTTTGCCACCGCCGCGACCTGGGCCAATGCCTGCGGCGCCTTCGCGGTGTCGCGCCTGCTCTGCGCGCCGGAATACCCGACCTTCGAGGAGCTGCAGTTCTTTTTAAAGAACGGCAGCAAACACCTGGCGCTGCGCAAGGACGAGGCGATCAACCACGTCCACTGGGCAACGACGCGGCGGCGCGACATCCCCTCGCTGATGGCTTTGGCCTGCGATCATCGCGTCCAGCTTGAAGACGTTGCCGCGAAGGTCGGCGCAGATGTTTCGCGTATTCCCGACTTCAAGGTGCTCACCGTCAAGGCGGCGGCAAAGGTCGCCGCCGGCCGCGATGGCTACGGCATGCTGATCGACGAGAAATATGGCCGCGACGCCATGTTCGAATTCGCCCGCCATCCCTTCGCCTGGCTCGGCCGCCCCGTCGAATTGCCCGGGTCGCGGCCGCTGCGTTTCGAATTCTCGCAGGACATAGGCTCGCAGCTCACCGAATGGCCGGTCGACCACTGCATCAAATGCCTGTGCTTCTATCACCCCGATGACCCGGAAGCGCTAAAGACCGAGCAGCAGCAGAAGCTGCGCGCTTTGTTCGAAGCGGCGCGGAAAGTCGGCCGCGAATTGCTGGTCGAGATCATCGCCGGCAAGCACGGCAGGCTCGACGACACCACCATTCCGCGCGCGCTGGAGGAGCTCTATGCGCTGGGCATCAAGCCGGACTGGTGGAAGCTCGAGCCGCAGGCTTCGGCAGGCGCCTGGGCGAAGATCGAACAGGTGATCGTCAGGAACGATCCTTGGTGCCGTGGCGTGGTGCTGCTCGGGCTGGAAGCGCCGCAGGACGAGTTGGTCGCGGCGTTTGCCGCCACCGCCAATGCGCCGATCGTCAAGGGCTTTGCCGTCGGCCGCACCATCTTCGTCAACGCCGCCGAACGATGGCTGGCCGGCAGGATGTCGGATGACGAGGCGATCGCCGACATGGCCGCGCGTTTCGAGCAGTTGACCGAGGCATGGCTTGCCGCGCGCGGCCGCAAGGCCGCATAACAGACCGCTGAAGGACTGCGGAGGAGACACCATGAGCAAGACAATCCGCCTGACGATGGCGCAGGCGCTGACCCGCTTCCTCAGCCGGCAAATGACCGAGATCGACGGGAAGAAGGTGCCGATCTTCGGCGGCGTCTGGGCCATCTTCGGCCATGGCAATGTCGCGGGCATTGGCGAGGCGCTCTACCAGGTCCGCGACGAGCTGCCGACTTTCCGCGCCCATAACGAGCAGGCGATGGCGCATGCCGCGATTGCCTATGGCAAGGCGAACTTCCGCCGCCGCTTCATGGCGGCGACCTCTTCGATCGGCCCCGGCGCGCTGAACATGGTGACGGCGGCCGCGCTCGCGCATGTGAACCGGTTGCCCGTCCTGTTTTTGCCCGGCGATGTCTTCGCCAACCGCCTGCCCGACCCGGTGCTGCAGCAGGCCGAGGATTTCTCCGACGGCACGGCGAGCGTCAATGACTGCTTCCGTCCCGTATCGCGCTATTTCGACCGCATCACGCGGCCGGAGCAGATCATCCCGGCGCTGAACCGCGCCATGCAGGTGCTGACCGATCCGGCCGAATGCGGCCCGGTGACGCTGTCGCTCTGCCAGGACGTGCAGGCGGAGGCCTATGATTATCCCGAAAGCCTGTTCGCCGAGCGTGTCTGGACACCGCGCCGGCTGCGCCCGGACCGCAACGAGCTGGCGGCAGCCGTCGCGGCGCTGAAGGGCGCCAAGAAGCCGCTGGTGATCGCGGGCGGCGGGGTGCTGTATTCGCAGGCTTCGGACGAGCTCGCCAAGCTGGTGCAGGGCGCTGGCATTCCGGTCTGCGAGACACAGGGCGGCAAATCCTCGTTGCCCGACAACCATCCGCTCAACATGGCGGCGGTCGGCGTCACCGGCACGTCGGCCGCCAACCGGCTGGCGGAAGAGGCCGATGTCGTGCTCGCCGTCGGCACCAGACTGCAGGATTTCACCACCGGCTCCTGGGCGCTGTTCAAGAATGCCGGCCGCACGATCATCGGCCTGAACACGCAAGGTTTCGACGCCGGCAAGCATTGGGCGCTGCCGCTGGTCGCCGACGCGGCCGAAGGGCTTGCCGAGCTGTCCGCCGCGCTGAAGGGCTGGAAAGCGCCGGCCGCGTGGACCGACAATGCATTGAAGGGCAAGACGGAGTGGCAGGCCGCCGCCGCCAAGGTGACGGCATCGACCAACGCCGCCTATCCGTCCGATGCGCAAGTGATCGGCGCCGTGCAGCGCGCCATGGGCTCGGGCGTCACGCTGCTGCATGCCGCGGGCGGTCTGCCCGGCGAATTGCACAAGCTCTGGCAGGCCGGCGCGCCGGGCTCCTACCATGCCGAATACGGCTTCTCGACCATGGGCTACGAGATCGCCGGCGGGCTCGGCGTCAAGATGGCGAAGCCCGACCAGGAGGTGGTCGTCATGGTCGGCGACGGCTCCTATCTGATGCTCAATTCCGAGATCGCCACTTCGGTGATGCTTGGCCTGAAGCTCACCATCGTTTTGCTCGACAATCGCGGCTATGGCTGCATCAACCGGCTGCAGATGGCGACCGGCGGCGCCAACTTCAACAACCTCTTGAAGGACGCCCGCCACGAGGTGATGCCTGACGTCGACTTCGCCGCGCACGCGGCAAGCTTAGGTGCCGTGGCCGAGAAGGTAGCGTCGATCGCCGAGCTGGAGACGGCACTGGCCAAGGCGAAGAAGAACGACAAGACGACGGTGCTGGTCATCGACACCGACCCGCTGGTCTCGACCGAGGCGGGCGGCCATTGGTGGGATGTCGCCGTGCCGGAAGTCTCGTCGCGACGCGAAGTCAATGCCGCGCGCAAGAAATACGAGGAAGCCGTGGACAGCCGTCAGGGCTGAACCGGCTCGCAACGAACCGACATTGGAGTGACGACTTGAAAGCCAAACTGGGCATGTCCCCCATCGCATGGTGGAACGACGATCTCGTGGAATTGAGCGATGATGTGTCGCTGGAGGAATGTTTGCGCCAGTCGCGCTCGGCCGGCTTCACCGGTATGGAGATGGGCCGCCGCTTCCCCAATGATCCGAAGGTGATGCTGCCGATCCTGAAGGAGGCCGACGTCACGCTTTGCGGCGGCTGGTTCTCAGGCACGCTTGTCAACGAGGACATCTCCCGGAACAAGGACCGCATCCAGCCGATGATCGACCTGTTCAAGGCGGTCGATGCGCCCTGCATCGTCTATGGCGAGGTCGGCCGGTCCATCCAGGGCGACCGCTCCAAGCCTCTGGCCACCAAGCCGAAACTTTCCGCCGACGAGATGAAGGCTTATGGCCGGCGCGTCACCGAGTTCGGCGAGTGGTGCGCTGAGCAAGGCATGCCGCTCTCCTACCATCACCACATGGCGGCGGTGGTCGAGACCGAGCCGGAGCTCGACGCCTTCATGCGCAACTCCGGCGAAGGCATTCCGCTGCTGCTCGATGCCGGCCATCTCGCCTTTGCCGGCGGCGACGTGCTGCGCGCCATTGACAATCACCACAAGCGCATCAACCACGTCCATGTGAAGGATGTTCGCATGGGCGTGATCGACAGGCTCGACCGCACGAAACAGTCCTTCCTCGACGCCGTGGCGCTCGGCGCCTTCACCGTGCCGGGCGACGGCTCACTCGACTTCGGGGCGATTGTCCAGCGTTTCGCCGATCATGGCTATGAAGGCTGGTTCGTGGTCGAGGCCGAGCAGGATCCGAAGAAGAACCCGCCGCTCAAGATGGCCCAGGTCGGCCACAAGGAACTTATGCGGGTGATGACGGCCGCCGGCTATACGGTCGAGACGCAGGGTTTTCCGGCCTGAGCAGTGGATTAGTCGGGGCGCCCGGTTTATCCGTTGTGCTTTGGGCAAATCCTGGATTGGCGCGATGAAAGACTATGAGCATCCCTTCTTCCGGCCGCTGTGGCGCCGTATCGTGGTCGTCGCGGTCTGCCTCGTCTGGTCGGTGATCGAATTCGCGTCCGGCACGCCGTTCTGGGGCGTCATCGCGCTGGGCTTCGCCGGCTATGCCGTGTGGCAGTTTTTCTACCTCTATAAGCCGATTGAGGAGAACAAGGCCGAACCCGGACCGAAGGAGTGACTAATCCATGGCTCAGAAGCGTCTACGGATCGGATACTGCGTGCATGGCGGATCGCATGCGTTGGCGATTAGCCGAAACGCCTCTCGCTTCGTCATCCTAGGGCGGAGCAAGGAGCGCAGCGACGTAGCGCAGACCCTAGGATCCATTCCGCGACTTCGAAGCAGCCGCTGCGGTACAGAATTCTGCTCCGCAGCGCCCTTCGATTGAGGTAACGGCATGGATTCTAGGGTCTCCGCGACGGAGCTGCGCTCCTGCTTCGCCCTAGAATGACGAAGTTTGGAGGCCTCGGCCAATCTCGAAGGTTGTGCTGGTTCTGTCAGCCGGCAAGATCTTTGATCCGCAACCAACGAAGGCCAACGGAATAGGAGAGACAAAAATGTCGAAACTGCTCGTCAAGGCCGACAAGGGCCACGGCCATGTCGCTCATGTCACGCCGCAAAGCGCCGGCTGGACCTATGTCGGTTTCGATCTGCATCGGCTTCGTCCGGGCGAGACGGTGTCCGGCAAAACCGGCGAGCGCGAGGTCTGCCTGGTGTTCGTCACCGGCAAGGGCAAGGCATCGGCCGGCGGCAAGGATCTCGGCCTGCTCGGCGAGCGCATGTCGCCCTTCGAAGGCAAGCCGTGGTCGGTCTATGTGCCGCAAGGCGCCGACTGGTCGGTGACCGCCGATACCGAGCTGGAACTCGCCGTCTGCTCGGCGCCCGGCCTCGGTGGCCGTCTGCCGGTGCGCGTCATCGGACCTGACGATCTCGGCCAGGAGGTGCGCGGCAAGGGCACCAACACGCGCTACGTCACCAACATCCTGCCCGAGGGCAAGCCGGCGGATTCGCTGCTGGTGGTCGAGGTGATCACGCCCGGCGGCCACACGTCGAGCTATCCGCCGCACAAGCACGACCAGGACAACCTACCGGCCGAATCCTATCTCGAGGAGACCTATTATCACCGCCTCAGCCCGCCGCAGGGCTTTGCCTTCCAACGCGTCTACACCGATGCCGACCGCAACGGCGTGCGCGAGCTGGACGAGGCGATGGCGATCGAGGACGGCGATGTCGTGCTGGTGCCCAAGGGCTATCACCCTTGCGCCGCCTGCCACGGCTACGATCTTTATTACCTCAACGTCATGGCCGGACCGAAGCGGACGTGGAAATTCCACAACGCGGCCGAGCATGAATGGCTGATGAAGGCCTGATCGGCACGCCGGCAAAGCCGTTGGTCCAGCCCGGAAAAATCGTCGGCTAACGAGCTCCGTGCTGGACTTGCCTTCGAAAACCCACGAAAGCTTCGTCAATCCGTCATGGAAATCACCTATGGCAGCGGTTCCGGTGCATGTCGCCGCAAGCGCTCCGGCGTTTGGGCCACGACTTGCCAAGACAATGACTTGAAGCGCGTCGCATATTCCTTTGGGGCGCGCAGCGCGCTTGACGAGGAACGCCCATGCGCTACGCGATCTACTACACCCCGGGGCAGGACGAGAAGCTGGCGCGCATTGCCGCCAACTGGCTGGGCCGCGACCCGTTCGGCGCGGCGACGCGGCTGGTCGAGGCCGTGGGCGATCTTTCGGCCGCGGAAGTCGCTTTCCATACTGCCTCTGCCCGGCGCTACGGATTCCATGCGACGCTGAAAGCCCCGTTCCGGCTGGCGCCGAACGAGACGGAAGCTTCGCTGCGCGCCGCGCTCGACGCTTTCGCCGAGGCGACGCCGCCTGTGATCATCCCACGTCTCGTCGTCGGCCAGATCGACGGCTTCTTCGCGCTGGTGCCGGAAACGCAGTTCGCGCCGCTCAACGATTTCGCCGGCGAGGTGGTGCGCGCCTTCGATCCGTTCCGCGCGCCGCTGACGGAGGCCGAGATCGAGCGCCGCAGCCCCGATGCGCTGAAGCCGGACGAGTTCCGCAATCTCTGCCAATGGGGCTACCCTTACGTCTTCGACACGTTCCGCTTCCACATGACGCTATCGGGGCGGGTCGGGCCACAGGAAAGCCCACGTCTTCGTGCAGCGATCGACGGCCTGTTCGCCGATGTGCTGCGGCAGCCGGTGCCGGTGGATGCGCTGACATTGTTCGTCGAAAGCGAGCCCGGCGCCCCGTTCATGGTGCTTTCCCATCATGCGCTTGGCCGCAGGCCTGCCCGCAAGACCGCATAGGACGGATCAGCGGAAACGCTGAACCGCCCCATCTTTTTGTTTACGCAATTTCGGACGGAAAACCGCAAAGCACTTTTCCTGGAATTGCTCTGAAACGACTGCTTGAGATAGGACCGCCCGAGATGACCGCCGAAACCGTTCTCACCAATGCCCGCATCGTGCTGCCCGATGAAATCGTCGAGGGCTCGCTGTTGTTGCGCGATGGCCTGATTGCCGCCGTCGAGCCGGGTGCCGTCCGCGCCGGCGAGGACATGGGCGGCGACTACATCATCCCAGGTCTTGTCGAGCTGCACACCGATCACCTCGAAGGCCACTACGCGCCGCGCCCGAAAGTGCGCTGGAACCCGATCGCCGCCGTGCTTGCCCATGACGCCCAGGTGGCGACCGCCGGCATCACCACGGTGCTCGACGCCTTGCGCGTCGGCATGGACGAGGATGCCGACCTGAAATCCGACGACGTTCGCAAGCTGGCCGACGCGATCGAGGACAGCGTGCGCCAGGATCGGCTCAGGGCCGACCATTTCATCCACCTGCGTTGCGAGGTCTCGGCGCCGGACTGCCTCGAGGCTTTCGCTAATTTCGAGGCCGACGAGCGGGTTAAGCTCGCCTCGCTGATGGACCATGCGCCCGGACAGCGCCAGTTCGTCAACCTCGAGACCTATGCCTACTACTACCAGCGCAAACTGAAGCTGACGGACCGCGACTTCCAGAAATTCTGCGAGAAGCGGATGGCCGAATCGGCCCGCAATTCCGGTCCGAACCGCGTCTTCATCTCGGCCGCCTGCCAGGAGCGCGGCATCGTGCTGGCGAGCCATGACGACGCGACCGCCGGCCATGTCGACGAAGCGATCGAGCAGGGCGTGCGCGTCGCCGAGTTCCCGACGACGCAAGAGGCGGCCAAGGCCTCGAAAGCCGCAGGCCTCGGCGTGCTGATGGGCGCGCCGAACGTCATGCGCGGCGCCTCGCATTCCGGCAATGTCTCGGCGCGCACGCTTGCCGCTGACGGCCTGCTCGACATCCTGTCGTCCGACTACATCCCCTTTAGTCTGATCCAGTCGGCCTTCTTCCTCGGCGATGTCGTCGAGGGCATCTCGCTGCCGCAGGCGGTCGCCATGGTCTCGAAGAACCCGGCCGAAGCGATCGGCCTCGCCGACCGCGGCGTCATCGAGCCCGGCCGCCGGGCCGACCTGGTGCGGGTGCGCGTGGACGACCATGTGCCGGTCGTTCGCACCGTGTGGCGTCAGGGCGGCCGGGTCGCATGATGGTCTCGGCCCTCATCGAGCGCGAGCTGGCCGACAGCCTGCCGATCCGCAACGGCGTCTTCGTCGCGGTGGTGGGGCCGAGCGGCGCCGGCAAGGACACGGTGATCGGCTACGCCAAGCAGCGCTTTGCCGGCGAGACGCGGCTGGAATTCGTGCGCCGCGTCATCACCCGGCCGAGCGACACGGCAAGCGAGGACCACGATACGCTGGCGGATGCCGCCTTTGCCGAGGCGGAGGCGGACGGCGCCTTCTCGCTGTGCTGGGACGCGCACGGCCTGCGCTATGGCCTGCCGGCCGATGTCGACTGGGCCGTGGCGAATGGCCACGTGGCCGTGGCGAACGTCTCCCGCGCGGTCATCCCGGCGCTGCGCGAGCGCTACGCCAATCTGGCCGTGGTCGAGATCACCGCCACGCCGGAGATCCTCGCCGAACGGCTGGCGGCGCGCGGCCGTGAATCGCGCGGCGAAGTGCTTGCCCGCCTGGCGCGCAGCACCAGCGTAAAGCTGACGGGACCGGACGTGACCTCGATCGACAACAGCGGCGACAAGGAAATCGCCGGCGAACGCTTCGCCGAGGTGCTGCGCAAGGCGATGGCGTTCTCGGATCTGTCGGACATGATCTAAGACCTTCTCCTTCTCCCCTTGTGGGAGAAGGTGGATCGGCGCGCAGCGCCGAGACGGATGAGGGGTGTTGGAAGGATCGCTGCGATGACGAAATGAGCGCTGTGCGCATCCTATTCTTCAGCGCCTCGTTTCTTCCAGCACCCCTCATCCGGCCGCTTCGCGGCCACCTTCTCCCACAAGGGGAGAAGGGGGCGCCGCGCCTCACTTATTGAAGTTGGCGATGAACTGCTTGAACTGCGGCGTCGGCGGCCTGGCGAACATCTCCTTCGGTTCGCCGGCCGAGTCCACCTCCCCCTTGTGCAGGAACATCACCTTGCTCGACACGTCGCGGGCAAAACCCATCTCATGCGTGACGACCAGCATGGTGCGTCCTTCTTCGGCGAGCGAGCGCATGACGCGCAGCACCTCGCCCACCAGTTCCGGATCGAGCGCCGATGTCGGCTCGTCGAACAGCATCACCTTGGGATTCATCGCCAGGGCGCGGGCGATTGCCGCGCGCTGCTGCTGGCCGCCCGACATATGCGGCGGGTAGTAGTTGCGGCGCTCCCATATACCGACGCGCTTCAGCAATGCCTCGGCCTGCTCCAGGCACTCGGCGCGCGGCCGCTTCAGCACATGCGTCGGCGCGGCGACGAGGTTTTCCAGCACGGTCATGTGCGACCATAGATTGAAGCTCTGGAAAACCATGGCGAGGTTGGCGCGGATCCGCTCCACCTGGCGGATGTCGGCGGGCATCTGGTGGCCGTCGCGACCCCGCTTCATCTTTATGAGCTCGCCGTCGACCCGCACTTCGCCGGAATCCGGGGTCTCCAGGAGATTGATACAACGCAGCATCGTGCTCTTGCCGGACCCGGAGGAGCCGAGAATCGAGATGACGTCGCCCTTGTGGGCCTCGAGCGAAATGCCCTTGAGCACCTCATGATCGCCGAAGCACTTGCGCAGATCCTTTACGCTGATGGCTGGCGTCTCATCGGAGGACGGCGCGGCTTTCGCGGCAGCGGCGACATTTGCCGACATCACAACACCTCCGGTACGGGTTTGACTTGCTGGCTCTGCTCGGGCGGGGGACGCAGATGCGGCGACAGCCGGTATTCGACCCAGGCAAACAGCCGGGCGATCGACAGGTTGAGAAGCAGGTAGATCACGCCGGCGCAGGTCAGCACCTCAATCGGCCGGAACGTGTCATGCTGGATCTTCTGCGCCGTTCCCATCATCTCCATGATGGTGACCACGGACGCCAGCGCGGTTGCCTTGGTCATGAGGATGATTTCCGTCGAATAGGCCGGCAACGCAAGCCGCAGCGCGATCGGCAGCGTGACGAGGCGGAAGCGGGTGAAGGCCGACATGCCGAACGCCTTGGCCGCCTCGATCTGGCCGACAGGCACCGCGCGCAGCGCGCCGCGGAAAATCTCGCTCTCATAGGCCGCAGTATTCAAGGCCATGGCGACGATCGTGCAATACATCGGATCGCGCAGGATCGGCCACAGGATCGGGCTGTGGCGCACGAAGTCGAACTGGGAGAGCCCGAAATAGACCAGATAGAGCTGCACCAGCAACGGCGAGCCGCGGAAGACGAAAACATAGGCGCGGGTGAAATACTCGCCCGATTTGTAGCCGGAAGCCCGCAGCCAGGTCAGGCCGGTGGCGATGATGAGCCCGAAGGCGATGCCGAAGAACCAGATCTCGAGCGTCAGCGGCAGCGCCTTCAGCACGCTCCACATGGTTGAAAGGTAGAAGTCGAAATCCACCGCCACCTCTTATTTCGGCCGTGTGAAGCTTCGGGAGGTGTAGCGCTCGGCTTTGTCGAAGATCGGCGTCGAGATCGAGGTCATCACCAGATAGAGGATGCCGGCGAGCGTGTAGAAAAGCAGCGAATGATGCGTCGAGCGCGCCGCCTTGTTGGCCGTCAGCATCAGCTCGGCGACGCCGGTGACCGAGATCAGCGCCGAGTCCTTGATGGTCAATTGCCAGACATTGCCCAGCCCCGGCACCGCGAGACGCAGGACCTGCGGCATGATCACGAGGCGAAAACGCAGCCAGGCCGACATGCCGTAGGCACGCGCCGCTTCCAGCTCGCCGCGATGGATCGCCAGGAACGAGCCGCGAAAAACCTCGGCCTGATAGGCGCCGGAAATGATGCCGACCGCGAGAACGCCGCCAAGGAAACTCGGCATGTTCAAGATATCGGCCGAGCCGATCGATCCGGTCGAGCGCGCCACGCCGGTCAGGACCTGGGTGCCGCCATAGTAGAACAGGTAGATGATCAGGAGTTCCGGTTCGCCGCGGAAGACGGTGGTGTAGCTCTCGCCGATGAATCTCAATCCGCCGCGATGCGAAAGCTTGGCCGCCGCCACCAGCGAGCCCAGCACGGCGCCGATCAGCATCGAGACGACGGTGACGGCGAGCGTCCAGCCGATGCCCCACAGCAGTTGCACGCCCCAGCCGGCGGCCAACAGCTCATAGGCCGTCGAAACCTGATCCTTGAGATCGTTGAGAAACTCCACTTACGGCTCCTGCGGGCGCCGAGATAGGCATCGACGTCTACGCTCAATGCAAAACGGGAGCAGCCTTGGCTGCTCCCGTTGCGACGTTACTTGGTAATGTCGATCTTGAACCATTGCATGGAATATTTCGACACCGAGCCGTCGTCGAGCGCGGCCTTGAGCGCCTTGTTGTAGATGTCCTGCAGGTCCTTGTCGCTCTTGCGGAAGGCCGCGCCGATGCCCGGCCCGAGGATCGGGCCACCCTTGAATTGCGGGCCGACGAATTCCAGGTCTTTCGCATCGGGCTTGGCCAGCGTGCCGAGGAAATAGGTGGTGTCGGCGAAGGCGACGTCGATGCGGCCCGCCATCAGGTCGAGGTCGTGCTCGTCGGTCGTCTTGTATTCATGGATGTTTGCGACATCCTTGAGATATTTGTCGGCAAATGTCGCCTCCGTGGTCGAGACCTGCAGGCCGACATTCTTTCCGGTGAGCTCCTTGCGCAGCGTGTCGAGCGCCGCCTTGGATTCGGCGTCGTCCTTCGACAGATCGATCATCTTGCCGGTGTTGGACATCTGCGCCAGCGGGCCGTTCTTGTCGGCCAGGAAAGCCACCGGCGAAGAGGCATAGGGGATCGAGAAGTCGATGGTCTTCATGCGCTCTTCGGTGATCGACATGCCGTCCATGACGATGTCGAACTTGCCGGCCGTGAGACCGGGAATGACGCCATCCCAATCCTGCGCCACGATGCTGCATTCCAGCTTCGCGCGGGCGCAGACGTCGTTCAGGATGTCTACCTCGAAGCCGACGATCTTGCCGCTGGCATCGGTCTGGTTCCACGGAGCGTAGGAGCCCTCCATCGCGACCGTCACGGTCTTCCAGTCCTTGGCCATAGCCGGGGTCGAGCAGGTCAACGCCAGCGCGGCGAACGCGATCCAACGTGATGATGTCACGGTAATTTCTCCCATATTTTGTTCTTGGATCCCTCAGATACCATTTGCTTAGCCCAGCCCCGATTCTGCGACAAGGGCTGTTTTCCGGTTCACGCGTTGTTGCAATCCGCCCACGAATCCGGCCCTGCCCGCGGCTTCACCGCGAGCATCGATCCAATCGGAACCCGGTCCGATGTGGACGGAAGAGCGAGACTACTCCGCCGGCGCGCCGGCGACGCCCCTGCGAGACGCCTCCAGCATCCGGCGCCGGGCGCGGAAGACGCCCCATTGCTGGTCGACCAGCACGCCGATCAGGATCACGCCGCCCATCACCGCGAAGTTGAGCGAGGAAGGAATGCCGAGCAGGTTGACGAGGTTCTGCAACTCCTGCAGCAGCACGGTGCCGAGGACAGCGCCGACCAGCGACCCTTCGCCGCCGCGCAGCGAGAAGCCGCCCAGCACCGCCGCGGCGATGGCATAAAGCTCATAGAACTGGCCGTGGCTCGCGGGCGAGATCGAGCGCGTGTACATGGCGAAATAGATCGCCGACAGCGCCGTCAGCACGCCGCAGATGACATAGGCGGCGATGATCACCCGGCCCGTGCGGATGCCGGAATATTTCGCCGCTTCCTCGTTCTTGCCGATCGCATAGAGATAGCGGCCGAAGACCGAGCGGTGCAGCACCACCCACATAACGATGGCGATGACGATCAGCGCGATGAAGCTGTTCGGCAGGCCGTAGGAGCGGCCCGCGGTCAGGAACTCGAGCGTCGGGAAGTTCTGCCCGAAGGCGAAGCCGGCCGTGCCGTCGGCGGTATAGAAGCGCGCCACGCCGCGATAGATAAGCAGGCCGCACAGCGTCACCACGAAGGGCTGCAGTTTCAGCCGCGTGATCAGCCAGCCATGCACGAAGCCGATGATGGCGCCGAGCGCGAGGATCAGCACGAAGGCAAGCGGCCAGCTCACCTCGCGCACCGCGATGAAGTCGATGAACAGCGTGCCGAGCAGGGCGATCACCGAGCCGACCGACAATTCGATGCCGCCGGTGATGATGACGAAGGCCTGGCCGATCGAAAGGATGCCGAACAGAGCGACCAGGTTGGAGGTGTTGGCGAGATTGATCGCCGACAGGAAGCGCGGGTTGATGGCCGTCACCACCGCGCCGACCACCAGGATCAGGATCAGCAGGCCGAGATCTTTCTTGCTCATTGCGCTCCTCCCGCCGCCTGCAGCAGTTTCGGCTTCTTGCCGACCGCCAGCAAAAGCACGTTCTCCTGGCTGAAATCGTCCTTGTCGAGGATGCCGGAGATCTGCCCCTCATGCATGACCGCGATGCGGTCCGACACGCCGATCACTTCTTCCATGTCGCTGGAAATCATCAGCACGGCGACGCCGGCATCGGCGAGCGCCCGCATCAGCCCGTAGATCTCCGCCTTGGCGCCGATGTCGATACCGCGCGTCGGCTCGTCCAGGATCATCACCTTGGGGTTCATCGCCAGCCATTTGGCCAGGACCACCTTCTGCTGGTTGCCGCCCGACAGCGTGCCGGTGCGGGTGAGCACCGACGGCGCCTTTATGCCGAGGTTCTTCTTCTGCTTTTCGGCCGTCGCGAGCTCGGCGCCGACCGAGACCAGCGAGCGCCTGGCATGGGCCGGCAGGTTGGGCAATGAAATGTTCTGCGCGATCGACAGGTCCAGCAGTATGCCGGTGAGCTTGCGGTCCTCCGGCACAAGGAAGATGCCATTCGCCACCGCATCCGCCGCCGATGTCACATTCAGCGGCTTGCCGTCGAGCGTGACGCTGCCGGCCAACCGCTCTTCGATGCCGAACAGCACGCGCGCCAGCTCCGTGCGGCCGGAGCCGACCAGGCCCGCCAGGCCGAGGATCTCCGCGCGCCTCAGTTCGATGCTGACCGGCCGGTCCGGATAGGTGCTGGTGCGGATCGCATCCGCCGACAGGGCTACGCTGCCCGGAGCCCGCGCGGCCTCGCCGGCCTTCTCGCGCTCCTTCAGCATGCGGCCGATCATCAGCCTGACCATCTCGTCGTGGTTGATGTGGCTCTTGGGAAGGGTGCCGGCCAGCGTGCCGTCGCGCAGCACCACCACGCGGTCGGCGACGCGCTCGATCTCATGCAGCCGGTGCGAGATGAAGATGACGCTGATGCCTTGCGCCTTCAGGCCCTTGATGACGTCGAGCAGCTTTTCGGTTTCTGCCATCGGCAGGCTTGAAGTCGGCTCGTCGAGGATGACAAGGCGCGCCTTGATCGACAGCGCCTTGGCGATCTCGACCATCTGCTGCTGCGCGAGCGACAGCGACGCCACCGGCGCGTCGGCCGAGAAATTGGCGCCGACGCGCTTTAGCAGCGGCGCCACCATCTCGCGCAGTTTCGCGCGGTCGACCAGCCTCAGCGGCCCGGCACGCAGCGGCTCGCGGCCGAAGAAGATGTTGGCGGCGACGTCGAGATTTTCGAAGAGGTTCAATTCCTGGTGCACGAAGGCGATGCCGGAGCCGATGCTCTGCTCGACGGTCAGCGCATCGTGCGCCGCGCCATCGACGGTGATGGTGCCGCTGTCCGGCCGCGTCACACCGCCGAGGATCTTCATCAGCGTCGATTTGCCTGCGCCGTTTTCGCCGACCAGGCCTATGACCTCGCCGGGCCGGACCTCCATCGAGAATCTGTCCAGCGCCACAACGCCCGGATAGGTCTTGCGCACGGCCTCGAGGCTCAGGAACGGAGCAGTGGTCGGTTGAGTGGAATCGGTAGAGGTCATCACGCCATAGTTTACCGCACGGGGCAACAGCCGGTGGCCACAGACTGACGGGCCTTGGCGGGTCCGTCAATACGAACGCCGGCTCAAGGCGCACCTTGAGCCGGCGCAACTGTGCTGAGCTTACTTGCCCTGCATCGCCTTGAGGTTGGCGGCGTAGGCGTCCACATCATCCTTGCCGATGATCTTGGTCGGGATGATGATCAGGTTGTTGGCCGGGATGCCCGACTTGTCGCCCTTGAGGTAGGAAGCCATCAGCTTCATGCCCTGATAGGCCCATTCGAACGGCTGCTGCACCACGGTCGCGGCGACGGTGCCTTCCTTGACGCCGCCCAGCGTGATCGGATCGTCGTCGAAGCCGACGACGGTGATCTGGCCGAGCTTGCCGGCGTCGCGCAGCGCTTCATAGATGCGCGGCGTGTTGTAGGAGTAGAAGCCGACCATGCAGGTGATGTCGGGGCTGGCGACCAGCGCGTCCTCGACATTCTTCTTGGCACGCGCCTGGTCGATGTCGTCGCCGCGTACGTCGACCAGCTCGATCTTGCTGCCGGCGAGCCCGTCCTTCATGCCCTGGATGCGCTCCTTGGCGTTGTCGGCGCCGAGCAGGCCGACGAAGCCCAGGCACTTGCCGCCGTTGGGCATCGCCTTCTTGGCGATCTCGGCCGCCTGCTTGCCGGCATCGACATTGGACGAGCCGATATAGGCGACGCGCTTGGTCTGCGGGGCATCCGAGTCGGTGGTGAACAGCGCGGTTTCCGACGCGATCTTGTTCAGTCCGTCGGTCGAGGTCTTGGGATCGACGGCCGAGACCATGATGCCCTTGACGCCTGCCGTCACCAGATCGTCCATCAGCCGCTGCTGGATGGCGACCGAAGACTGTTCCGGATATTTGAGCTCGAGATTGTAGTCGGGCAGTTCGCCCTGCGCCTTCTTCACGCCGGCTTCCGCCGCCTTCCAGAAGTCTGACGCACCGTTGACGACGAAGGCCAGCGTCGGCTTGTCGTCGGCGCGCACGCTGGCGCTTACCGACAGGCCTAATGCCAAGGCCGCCGCGGCGACTGATGCGTTGCGTATCATGGATTTCATAGTTCAACCTCCCTTGTAGAACTCTTCGCTGATGTCTCGGCTGCGGCGCGGATAACCCTCCTCCTCAAGGGTGTGGCGCAAAGGTCCGCCGACTTAAGAACGGTTCCGATCCGGCCGCGGTCGAGACACTAGACACTCATGTGGCATTCGTAAATAGTCCGATTTGTCCGACATTTTCGTGAGGATGGACACGAGCCCCAACCGGCGATCCGCCGGCTTTCGAGCGAGCATCCTTCGCACTTTGCCGGCACCGAGCGGAAGCCCGGACGGTTACGACGAGTTGACAGTAGAACGCTTACAGCTATTAGTAAAGAGTATTAGTTTTGGGCTGAGGCGCGTGCTTTCGAAGCGGAGGAGACGCTGGTCGAAAGATGCGCCGGGAGTGAGGAGAGCACGTGCGCAAAAGCTTTCTACCGCACGGAAACCCGTAGGAATTGTCAGCGCTGCTGACCTTATCGGACTGATTTCGTCGCGACGCGGCGCGGCCGGCGATTTGCATGTCGCGCTTGATAATACTTATTATCAATAGTGCGTTTCAGATGAGCGTGCCGACCATCTTGCCATTGCAATCGGCCTTTGCTTTGGAGCCGGCCGGGTTTGGGAATCGACCATGAGTGAACCGACGGAACTGCGTGATCCTCCCGGGGCTTCCAGGCGCCGCAAGCCGGCCGCCAAGCCCAAAGGACGTGTCACCATGACCGACATCGCGCGCGCCGCCGGCTGCTCGCAGGCGACGGTCTCGTTCGTGCTCAACAATTCGCCGGGCATCAGGCTGTCGCAACAGACACGCGACCGGGTGATCGAGGCGGCCAGAGCGCTGGGCTATTCGCCGCCGGTCTTTTCCGCGCTGCGGCCGCCGGTGACGCCCTTCGAAGGCCTGGATGGCGTCATCGGCTTCGCGGTCGACCAGCTCGCCACCAGCCCCGAGGCGGTGGTCGCCATCGAGGGCGCGCGGCAGGCCTCGTGGAACGCCGGCAACGTGCTTCTGGTGGCGCAGACCATGGGCGACGCGGTGATGGAGCCGCGCGCCATCCAGGCGCTGACGGGGCGCGGCATCACGGCATTGATCTATATGACCATCTTCACCCGCGAGATCGCCGCGCCGGATTTCCTCTACAGCCTCGAGATGCCGGTCATCCTGCTCAACTGCTACACCGCCGATTATGCCTTCCCGGCCGTGGTTCCCTCCGAGATCGCCGGCGGCCAGAGCGCGACGAGACACCTGATCGGCCATGGCCATCGCCGCATCGCCACCATCACCGGCGAGCCGTGGATGCAGGCCGCTCAGGATCGGCTCAAGGGCTATCGCCGCGCTCTAGCCACCGCCGACATCCCGTTCGACCCGGAACTGGTGGTGGAGGGCGACTGGTCGGCCAGCGCCGGCTATGCCGCGACGGTCAAGCTGCTCGGGCTCAAGGAGCGACCGACCGCCATCTTCTGCCAGAACGACCGCACCGCGATCGGCTGCTACGAGGCGCTGAAGGAAGCGGGCCTGCACATCCCGCAGGACATCTCCGTGGTCGGCTATGACGATGAGGAGATCGCCCGCCATCTGTTCCCGCCGCTGACGACCTCCATCCTGCCGCATCTGGCGATGGGCCAATGGGCGATCGAGCAACTGGAGACGCCGCCGACGCCCGGCCGCGGCCGCTATCCGATCACCAAGCTGGAGTGCCCGCTGGTGGAACGGGAGAGCGTGGCAGGCGTGGAGGGATAGGATGTCCCAGATCGCCGCTTCAAGACTTGGAACGTATTGACATTGTACTGACAATCGCTAGATATCTGACCCTGACACAGGAGGATTTCGATGGCGCAGTCCAGTCATGCTGGCAGCAATCGCAACGCAGTTCGCAAGGATGATATGATTCAGATCCGCGCTTCGGCCGAGACGAAGGCCATTCTCAACCGCGCCGCGAGCTTGCGCGGGCAAAAACTGTCGGAGTTCATGCTGGACAGTGCGCGCAAGCAGGCCGAGGAGACCATTCTGGACCAGCGTGCCTTCTTTCTCGATGCCGACGCGCATGAGAAATTTCTTGACCTGCTTGATGCTCCGAACAAACCGTCGCAAGAGCTTCGCGCCCGCATGACGCGCAAGCCAGCCTGGGAGCGCTGATGCCCGCTGGGCAATCGCATGGCCCGCGAGTCCGCGCTCCGGAACGGCTGACCATCAGTCATGATGTCGCAGAATTTCGCAACGGCAGGCATCCCACCCTTGATGACTGGCTGCGAAACCGTGCCCTCGCCGGCGAGGGATTGTCTGCCCGAACCTATGTCGTCTGCGACGCGGGCACGAAAAATCGTGTCGTCGGTTACTACGCGATCTCCACGGCGATGGAAGAACGGGTCGCGCTGCCAAGCGCCAAGCTACGCCGGGGCATGCCTGAACAGGTTTCTTTGCTGCTGATAGGCCGTCTGGCGATCGATCAGGCGTTCCAGGGAATGGGCCTCGGGGGCGACCTGCTTTCCGATGCGCTGCGGCGTTGCCTCGCGGTTTCGGACATTGCCGGGGTTCGTGCCGTGGTGGCACACGCCATCGACGACGACGCCGTTGGTTTCTACCAGCGTCACGGCTTCACTATGTCTCCGCTGGGCGAGCGCGTCATGCTGATGCCGATCGAGACGATACAGGCGCTGTTCTCGAAAACTTGAGGCGAGTTGTGCAGGCCATTGCATGATGAGGAGATCGCCCGCCATCACTTCCCGCCGCTGACGACCTTGCCGCATCTGGCGATGGGCCAATGGGCGATCGAGCAGCTCGAAACGCCGCCGACGCCTGGCCGCGGCCGCTATCCCATCACCAAGCTGGAGTGCCCGCTGGTGGAGCGGGAGAGCGTGGGGAGTGTACCCGCACAATTCCGATGACCCGGCCCCGAGACCGGCCTATGATGAGTGAGCGTGTGTTCCTTCCCAACAGGAAAAACGCTCATGTGGCCGAACCGCCGTTTATGCGATCTTTTCAAGATCGAGCATCCGATCATCCAGGCGCCGATGGCGGGCTCGGCGACGCCGGAACTCGCCGCCGCGGTGAGCAATGCCGGTGGGCTGGGGTCGCTCGGATGCGCATCGATGCTGCCGGATGGCCTGCGCAACGTTGCGCGCCAGATGCGCGCCTTGACCGTGCGTCCCTTCAACCTCAACTTCTTTGTTTTTCCCAGACCCGACACCGGCGACACCGTGCTGACCCAGGTCATTGACAGGTTGCGGCCCTACTATGAGGAGCTGTCGCTCGGCGAACCCTCGCGGAGGCTTCCGCCGATCGGACCGGGCTTCGATGAAGAAAAGCTTGAACTGCTGCTCGAGATCCGGCCGCCGGTCGTGAGCTTTCATTTCGGCATTCCGGATGCGGCTGCCGTCGGCAGGCTGAAGCAGGCCGGGATCGCAATCATCGGCACCGCGACGAATGTCGCCGAGGCGCGCAAGCTCGCCGACGGTGGAGCCGACGCGGTCATAGCCCAGGGCTGGGAGGCGGGAGGTCACCGCGGTTCGCACGCTCCCAATGGTCCTGGCGACGGCGTTGGAACGATGGCGCTGGTTCCCCAGGTCGTCGATGCCGTCGAGCTCCCGGTCATTGCCGCGGGAGGCATCGCCGACGGCCGCGGCATAGCGGCCGCTTTCGCGCTTGGCGCCAGCGGCGTGCAGATCGGCACCGGCTTCCTGTCCTGCGACGAAGCCGGCACGGACGCACCGCGCCGCGCCCTGATCCGCACGGCGACCGACATGGACACGATGATCACCGATGCCTTCACCGGCCGCGCGGCGCGCGCGAGACGCACCCGCTACGCCCTGGAAATGGAGGAGAGCAGGGTGCCCCTTCCGGACTTCCCGCAAATGGTCGCGCTCAGCGCTCCGCTCGGCGGCGACAAGGATTTCGCCTTCCATCTCTATGGGCAGGCGGCGGCCCTGAACAGGGAGCTTCCGGCCGGGCAACTGGTGCGAACGCTCGTGGCCGAAACGGGCGAAGTGTTCGACGCCCTCTCGACCGGCAAAACGACGCCTGCGTGAGCGAAGTCTTCGTCGTCGACGTCCGCGATGAGCTTTTAACCCCGAGCGTCGACGCCGGATTGCGAAAAGATCAGCCGGCAAGTAGCGATGCCATACGGTCGCGATCGATGATGTTGGGATTCGGCGGCAAAGGGCGACCGTCCAGTTCGGCCAGTTTCGCCGCGATATGCGGTCTGGCGACGACATCCTGCGGCAGCGAAACGCACATGGCGATCTCGATCACGCCGCGAAACACGTCGGCATCCTCGCTAGCGGCGGCGAAAAGCCGGGCCATGACCGGATTCGGCGGCGGAACAGGAAGGCCGTCGGCCAAGGCGTTCATCTCCGCGATCCGGGCACGGTCGGCGGCGATCTGGTTGCGATAGAACGGGCCGACCTGGCGCTCGGTCTCGACATCGTATTCCCGCGAGAATTCGGCAGGGTCGCCGATGTGCCGGCGAGCGATATTCCTGAGCACCTGCGCGTGCAGAAGGCCGACGCTCAACCCCCGCCCGGCGGACGGATTGGTGCAGGCCCAGGCATCGGCCACAGCCGCAAACCCGGTGACGACAGGCTGGCCGTCGACGACAAACCGCCGGTAGCGGTCGAGAACGCCCGCCATCAGCAGGACGTGCGTGATCGGCTCGCCGTCCAGCCAATGGGCCTGCATCGGACATGCCGTAACGACACGGTGGAACGTGGCGGTGTCGCGCAAAGCGCGCATGGCCTTGTTTCTCGCGGAGGTGAACAGAGTGACCGACCAGGTGTCGTTGTCGCCATCCAGGGTGAGAATCGAGAACAGCCCCATCGGAGTGAGCAGGCGGCCCTTTCGGCGCGGCCGCTGCTTGCCCGTGAAATAGCGAGTGAAATAGACGAAATTGCTGTCCTCGGCTTCCTCGCTCGGACTGCGGCCTCCGGCGGCAACGATCCATTCGCAGGCAGGGCTTCGCCGCCCCATCGCATCGATCACCAGGTCGGCGCGAATCTCTTCGCCGGACGTCGTGCGAACGCCCGCAATATGCGGCACGCCGGGAATGGCTGAGGCTCCCGTGATCAGCTCGCGAACCTTGATCCCCCGCCGGACCGTCACATTGGGCGCAGCTTGCGCCATCTCGGCTACGGCCCACTCGATCACCGGCCGCCGGCCGGTAACGAAGCGCATGGCTTCGTCGCCCGGGCGGGGCGCCCTGTCCGTTATCGTCGGGGGCAACGATCGGGGGTCGAAGAAATCCATCCAGACGCAGCCGGCGCGCAGCAAAATATCCGTCAGCCCCGGCAACTCCTGATCGGCGACCATCCGGAAACGCGAGCTGAGGTTGTGGGGCTGCCTGAACTGCGCAACGCCGGGGCGCTCCCAGTCCCATCCTTGACTGGAACTCGAAGGCCGGTCCGCCGGATCAGCCTCGAGGACCGTCACGTCGTGACCATCGCGGCCAAGCATGGCCGCCGTGCACAACCCGATTACGCCTCCACCGCAAATCAGGATTTTGCTCACCCCGTCCCCCAATATCCGCGAGGGTTAGGCGCCATATTAGCTTCTGCGCACAGTCCCGGCAACGTGCCGGGCCGCCAGGCCCACCGCTTGTGTGCGGTCACGGAACGATCCGCTGCTTTGGCTGCTTGGCATGGCTTCCGTGGAAGTCTAGGTTGACTTCAACGAAGGGAGGGCGAGATGACATCAAGTTTCACCGTTCACGCGGCGTCGGGCTATGAGCAACTGATGGGGCGCTGGAGCCGCAGGCTCGCGCCCAAGTTCATCGATTTCGCCGGTCTGGCCGGCGGCGAAAAAGTCCTCGACGTGGGTTGCGGCACCGGCAGCCTGACCTTCGAGCTGGCGAAGTCAGGCGATCTCACCGATATCCATGCCATCGACTTCTCGCCGGTCTTCGTCGCGGCGGCGAAGGACAGGAACACCGATCCGCGCGTCACCATCCAGCAGGCGGATGCCACCGCCTTGCCGTTCGCCGATGATGCGTTCGACCGCGCGCTGGCGCTGCTGGTGCTGCACTTCGTGCCGGAAGCCGGCAAGGCGGTGGCCGAGATGCGCCGCGTGACGCGGCCGGGCGGTGTGGTCGCGGCCGTGGTCTGGGACCATTACGGCGGCATGACCGGCATGCGCATGATGATCGACACAGTTGCGGCGCTCAGCGAAAGCGGGCGTCAGCTGCGCAACCGCTATTGCTTCCAGCCGATGATGCAGCCGGGCGAGATGAAGCGGACCTTTGTCGAGCAGGGTCTCGTCGATGTCACCGAGGCCGAGCTGATGATCCGCATGGACTACGCGGATTTCGACGACTTCTGGACGCCGATCGGCGCTGGCGAAGGCCCGCTCGGCAAATATATGACCACATTGGATGCAGCCGAGCGGGAGCGTGTCGAGGCCGCCGTCCGCGATGCCTATCAAGCCGGCCGACCGGATGGCCCGCGATCCTTCGCCAATGTCGCCTGGGCCTGCCGCGGCATCGTTCCCTGAGACGTAAGGCGGCAACGCGTCAGTTGCCGGCGGCCGCCGGGGCATTGATCTCCCAGCCGTCAACCCACACCTGCCGCAGCCGGTCGCCTTCGCCCTTGAACCATTGGCCGGCCGCCCGGCAATCCTCGATGCGGTCGCTGCGGAAATTGCGGATGGCCTGCCGCAACTCGCACCAGGCCACGATGTTGGCGGTTTCGGCATAGTAGATCAGGGCGACCGGGCGAATGATGCGGCCGGTCGGACGTCCCGCCTCGTCGCGATAGGAGAGGTCGAGTTTCTCCTCGTCGCGGATGGCGCGGCGGACCAGAGCGAGGTCGACGGCCGACGCGGAGGGTGCT
Source organism: Mesorhizobium sp. CA16 (assembly GCF_020165175.1). Taxonomy (NCBI): domain Bacteria; kingdom Pseudomonadati; phylum Pseudomonadota; class Alphaproteobacteria; order Hyphomicrobiales; family Phyllobacteriaceae; genus Mesorhizobium; species Mesorhizobium sp. CA16. The sequence continues at coordinate 71,402 of NZ_JAIUHP010000015.1, read as the reverse complement.
GCAAAGCCCCAGGCATGGAGGGCGTTGGCATCGAGCGTCTGCCGCAAAGGCGGCGGCACGGCGCCGGCGATCTTGGCGCCGACACGTTTGGCGGCCTGCTTGAGCTCGTCATCGCCCGTGCGCTCCAGCAACGCCAGCGACAGGACGATCGCTTCCATCTCCTCGATGGAAAACATCAGCGGCGGCATGTCGAAGCCTGGGCGCAGGATGTAGCCGATGCCGCGCCCGCCCTCGATGGGCACGCGCATTGCCTGCAGGGCCGCGATGTCGCGATAGACCGAGCGTGCAGTCACTTCCAGCCGCTCGGCGATCGTCGCCGCCGTTACCGGCTTCCTGGCCAGCCGCAGGATCTGGATGATCTCGAACAGGCGCGAGGCCTTGCGCATTTTCTCACCCGGCTGAAATGCAACTGACACAGCCCCGTCAGTTGGAATGCCTTATAGGGCCGCCTACCCGCTTGAAAATCAACGGATTCCTTTGCGTGCAGGCGGATAATGCGACAGGCAACTGACATGAGCTATGGCGAAAATCTCTGGCTGTTCTTCGTGCTACTGTTCGGCATCATCGCCGTTCCGGGCATGGATATGCTGTTCGTGCTGGCCAATGCGCTGACCGGCGGCAGCAACAGGGGCCTGGCAGCGACTGCCGGCATCATGCTGGGCGGTGCAGTGCATACGCTGAACGGAGCGATCGGCGTCGGCCTGCTCATGCATTTCGTGCCGATCCTGTTCACGCCGCTGCTGGTCGCCGGCGCCGCCTACATGGCCTATATCGGCATTTCGCTGATGCGCAGCTCGATCACCGTCGGCGACAACGGACCAATGGGGAGCCGCTCGGCCTGGAAGGCGTTTCGCCAGGGTCTGGTCACCTGCCTGATCAATCCGAAGGCCTATCTCTTCATCCTTGCCGTCTATCCGCAATTCCTGAAGCCGGCCTACGGTCCGATCTGGATGCAGGCGACGATCATGGGATTGCTGACGGTCGCCACGCAGGCCGCGATCTATGGCGGGCTCGCCGTCACGGCGGGGCGCAGCAGGCAGATGCTTGTGGCCAATCCCCGCGCGACCGTTCTCGCCGGGCGCATGGCAGGGCTGCTGCTGTTCGCGGTCTCGATATTCACGGCCTGGGAAGGTTTGAGGGCGGCGTGATCGCCGCCCCTCTCTCCATTTCGCTCAAGCCGCGCCCTGCCGGCTGGCAAGCATCTCGCGCTTCACCGACCGGCGCCATTCGACCGCGCCGGCGAGGCCGTGCAGCACCGTTTCCGTGGTCGCCCAGTCGATGCAGCCGTCGGTGATGCTCTGACCGTAGACGAGCGGCTTGCCGGGCACGACGTCCTGCCGGCCGGCGACGAGATTGCTCTCGATCATGACGCCGATGATGCGCTCGTCGCCCGCGGCAACCTGGCCCGCCACGTCATGCGCGACCTTCGGCTGGTTCTCCGGCTTCTTGGCGCTGTTGGCGTGGCTGACATCAATCATCAGCCGCGGCGCGATGCCGATGCGGACGAGCTCGGCCGCGGCGGCCTCGACGCTTGCGGCCTCATAGTTCGGCGCGACGCCGCCGCGCAGGATGACATGGCAATCCTCGTTGCCGGTGGTTGCCGCAATGGCGCTGCGGCCGCCCTTGGTCACCGCCATGAAATGATGCGGCTGGGCGGCGGACTTCACCGCCTCGCCGGCGATCCTGAGATTGCCGTCGGTGCCGTTCTTGAAGCCGACCGGGCAGGACAGGCCCGAGGCCAGCTCGCGATGGATCTGGCTTTCGGCGGTGCGCGCGCCGATGGCGCCCCAGGCGACGAGGTCGGCGATGTATTGCGGGATGGTCATGTCGAGGAACTCGGTCGCCGCCGGCAGGCCGAGATTGTTGACGGCCGACAGCACGTTGCGCGCCATGCGCAGCCCTTTTTCGATGTTGAAGCTGCCGTCGAGGTCGGGATCGTTGATCAGGCCCTTCCAGCCGACCGTGGTGCGCGGCTTTTCAAAATAGACGCGCATGACGATCTCGAGCCGGTCGGCCAGGGCCTCGCGCAGCGCCGCCAGACGGCTGGCATAGTCAACGGCCGCGACCGGATCGTGGATTGAACATGGGCCGACGATGACAAGCAGTCGATCGTCGGCCCCCGAGAGGATCGAATGGATGGCGTTGCGCGAAGCGGCAACGGTGCGCGTCGCCGTGAGCGAGCGCGGTATCTCGCGCATCACCTCGTCCGGCGTGCTCAAGGCTCTGATTTCGGTGACCCGAAGGTCGTCTGTGGTGGTCAACACGGCTTTCTGCTCCTGGTTTAGGAGACCTGCCGGCTGAAACAAAAAAAGCCGCCAGGTCTGGCGGCTTGTCGGATTTTCGATCTGGAGTTTTCAGATCGAGCGCAATCCTCCCGCCGCCAGCGAGCTACCGTAGCTAAAGTACCAAAACGAGGCGGTCAGGTGGATCATGCGGCTCATATAGTCGATGCCGAAGCGCTTGTCACGTGTCTCGTTCAACGCAATTCCGAACGGGAACCGCCTCACACTTTTCCTGGAATTGCTCTACTCCCCGATCACGCCGGCAATGTTCTGGTCATAATCGACCAACGAGCCGGTCATCACACCGGCCTGGGGGCTCAGCATATAGGTGATCAGCCGGGCAAGCTGCGCGGGCTTGACCAGCTGGCCCATGGGCTGCGCGGCCTCGGCCTTCTCCAACCAGTCATCCGACGCTCCGTGCCATTTTTTCTGGACGATCGCCTCGCCCTCGGTGTCCATCCATCCCGGCAGCACCGCATTGCAGCGGATGCGGTTCCGCCGATAAGCGCTCGCGACGTTCTTGGTCAGCGTCATCAGCGCGCCCTTGCTGGTCGAATAGGGGGTCAGGAAGGACTGGCCGGCATGCGCCGACATCGACAGCACGTTGACGATCGAGCCCGGCGCCTTGCGCTCCAGGAGATGCGCGACGAGGCCCTGCATCAGGAAGAAGGGGCCGCGGACATTGGTGTCGAAGATCTGGTCGAAGAGTTCTTCCGATGTCTCGACCAGCGAGCCTCGCGCGGAAGTGGCGGCGGCGTTGACCAGCGCGTTCAGCGTTCCGAAATGCTTGATCGCGGTCTCGACGGCGCGCTTGCAGTCGGCGACCTTGGCGACATCGGCGCTGATGAAGATGGCGTCGACGCCGCTCTTCTTCAGTGCCGCGACCGCCTTGTCGCCTTTCTCCTGCGAGCGGCCGACCAGCGCCAGCGCGCGGCAGCCCTCGTCGGCCAAGGCTTCCGCAACCGCGAAGCCGATGCCCTGCGCGCCGCCGGTGACGATGGCGCGCGTTTCCGAATTGCGACCGGCCAAACCGTTCATCGCTGTGCTCCTTGGTTACGTTTCGATGGTCTTGCGAGATTCGTCATTCCAGGGCGAAGCAGGAGCGAAGCTCCGTCGCGAAGACCCTGGAATCCATTCCGTGATCTCGCGCGAAGAGTGCCGCGCCGCAGAATTCTGCACCGAAGCAACGCCTCAACGTCACGGAATGGATCCTCGGGTCTTCGCCGCGTCGCTTCGCTCCTTGCTCCGCCCGAGGATGACGACGTGATAAGCGTTCCGGCTAATCGCCAAGCGCTGGAGACGGACAATCCGACCGCCATCGAAATACCTGCCTCATTAAGTCAATCGACGCGGATGGTCTTGCCCGTCTTGGCCGACTGCAAGGCCGCGTCGGCCAGCTTCAGCGCGATCAGCCCGTCCTTGCCGCTCGGCGCCGCCTTCTTGCCGGCAGTTGCCGCGGCGATGAAGGAGGCGATCTCGTTGGCATAGGCGTCGATGTAGCGGGTCATGAAGAAGTCGTGCAGCGGCGGGCGGGTGTAGCCCTTGTCGTTGGCGAGCTCGATCGACACCGGCCGCTGGTTCTCGGCCGCGACCATGCCCTTGGAGCCATGCACCTCGATGCGCTGGTCGTAGCCATAGGTGGCGCGGCGCGAATTGGAGATGACGGCCTGCTTGCCGGAGGCGGTCTCGAGGATGACGCTGACCGAATCGAAATCGCCGGCTTCGCCAATCTTCTTGTCGACCAGCACTGAAGCGTGCGCGCTGACCGCCACCGGCTCCTCGCCGAGCAGGAAGCGCGCCATGTCGAAATCATGGATGGTCATGTCGCGAAAAATGCCGCCGGAGCGGGCGATGTAGTCGAGCGGCGGGGCGCCCGGATCGCGCGAGGTGATGGTGACCATCTCGACCGTGCCGATGGCGCCGTCGTCGATCGCCTTGCGCACGGCGGCGAAATGCGGGTCGAAGCGGCGGTTGAAGCCGACCATCAGCGTGGCCTTGGTCTTCTCGACAACGGCCAGGCATTTTTCGACCCGCTCGACGGAGAGATCGATCGGCTTCTCGCAGAAGATCGCCTTGCCGGCCTTGGCGAAGCGCTCGATCAGATCGGCATGGGTGTCGGTCGGGGTGCAGATGATGACGGCGTCGATGTCCTTGGCCTGCTCGATGGCATCGATCGTGCGGACTTCGGCGCCGTAGGCGGAGGCGAGCTCAGTCGCCGCTTTCTCGAAGGCATCCGCCACGGCAACCAGTTTTGCCTGCGGATTTGAGCCGACGGCGCGGGCATGCACTTTGCCGATACGACCGGCGCCGAGAAGAGCGAAGCGGAGAGTCATGGAATATCCTTCGAGATGGTTCAGAAAGCTGTCCGCGCGCCGGCGCGGATGATTGGTTGATCCCGTCGCGGCGTCCGTCAGGCGGCCTGCAGTTCCGCCTGTCCGGTCTTGGCGCCGGTTATGTAGGCGACGATGTCGTTGCCGTCGGTGTCCTGCTTGCGCAAATTGGCGACGATGCGGCCGCGGCGGAAGACGACGATGCGGTCGACCAGGTCGAACACCTGGCGCATGTTGTGGCTGACCAGGATCAGCGGCTCGCCGTTTTCCTTCAGCGTACGGATGATGTTTTCGACCTGCGCGGTTTCCTGCACGCCGAGCGCCGCCGTCGGCTCGTCCATGATGATCAGCTTGGAGGCGAAGGTCGCGGTCCTGGCGATCGCGACGCATTGGCGCTGGCCGCCAGACATGTGGCGGATGGTGCTGGACAGGTTCGGGATCTTCACCGCCGTGCGGACAAGCGCTGCCTCGGTCGCCTTGCGCATCGCCTTGCGGTCCAGAATCGAGAACGGCCCGAGGTTGAAGAGCACCTTCTCGCGGCCGAGGAACAGGTTCGACGGCACGTCGAGATCGTCGGCCAGCGCAAGGTTCTGGAACACGGTCTCGATGCCCGCCTCGCGCGCCTCGATCGGGCCGGCAAAGTTCACCTCCTTGCCGTCGAACCAGATCTTGCCGTCGGTGCGCTGCTCGACGCCGGTGATCTGACGCACGAAGGTCGACTTGCCGGCGCCGTTGTCGCCCATGATGGCGACATGCTCGCCCTTGCGCAGCTCGAAATTTGCCTCCTGCAAGGCGTGCACGCCGCCATAATGCTTGGTGAGGTTTTCGGTCTTCAGAACGATGTCGGACATGGTCAAGCTCCTATCGCGCGGCGGCGCTGGCGCCATTGATCGAGAACGACCGCGCCGACGATGATCACGCCCTTGACCATCTCCTGATAATAGGCGTCGAGGCGCAGGAAGGTGAAGCCGGAAATGATGACGCCGAAGATCAGCGAGCCGATGACGGTGCCGATGATCGAGCCGCGGCCTCCCGACAGCGAGACGCCGCCGATGACCGCCATGGCGATGGCGTCGAGCTCGTACATGACGCCCATGCCGGCCTGGGCGGTGAGATTCTTGGACGACAGCACCACGGCGGCGAGGGCGGCCAGGATGCCGGCAATGGCATAGACCAGTACCTTGTGGTTGGCAATCTTGATGCCCGACATGCGCGCGGCATCCTCATTGGAGCCGATCGCATAGCAATGCTTGCCGTATTTCGTATAGCTCAGGATGAGCTGGAACAGGAGCGCCAGCGAGATGAAGATGACGACAGGCATCAGGCCCTTGCCGATGGCCGCGAAGCTGTCGGTCGGGAACGAGATCGGCTGGCCCTTCGACCACCATTTGGCGATGCCGCGGGCGGTAACCATCATGCCGAGCGTGGCGATGAACGGCGGAATGCGGGTATAGGCGATCAACAGGCCGTTGATCAGGCCGGCGATCAGTCCGCAGCCGATCGCGACCAGCACCGGCACGATGACCGGCAGGTCGGTCCAGCCATAGTCGATGAACATCGCCTTGGGATTGGGATTGCCGTTGACGGTCGCAACCTGCGCGAAGCTCATGGCGATCATGGCGGTGGCGCCGACGATGGAGCCCGAGGACAGGTCAATGCCGCCGCAGATGATCACCTGGGTGACGCCGATGGCGATGATGCCGACGATCGAGACCTGCAGGATGATGATCTGCAGGCGCTGCTCGTTGAAAAGGCCCGACACATTCTCGCGCGTGTTGAACAGGAAGCTGTCGCCGAGGAAGATGCGGCCGATCAGCTCGAAGGCGACGACGAGGATGACCAGCGCCAGGAACACGTTGAACTCGGCCGGCCATGGACGCTTCTTGGCGTCATAGCTCAACCCGCCAATGCCATGCGATGTCTGTGACACGTCTTCTTCCTCCGAATGACCGCGCCCCGTTCTCCCGCCCTGTCGGGCGGGAGAGGAACAGAGCGGCGCCGCTTCGCCAGCAGCCGATTTCAGCCAGGCCGATGCGTCGCGGCACCACCCCGCGGTTTGTCTTCACGCAATTCCGTACCGAAAATCGTTCCTGGAATTGCGCCGGCGCGCCTCAGTTCTTCTTCAAGAACTTGTCGATGTTCGCCGGAGTGACGAGCTGGAACGGGATATAGACTTTGTGTTCCACCTTTTCGCCCTTGGCGAGCTTCAGCGCCGCATCGAGCGCACCGGCGCCCTGGCCGGCAGCGTCCTGGAAGACCGTCACGTCGAGGTCGCCTGCCTGCATCGCGGCCAACGCGTCCTGGGTGGCGTCGACGCCGCCGACGACCACCGACTTCATGTCGATGTTGGCGGCCTTCATCGCCTGGATGGCGCCGATGGCGCTTTCGTCGTTGTTGGCGATGACGCCATCGAACGCCTTGCCCGACGACAACCAGTTGGTCATCAGGTTCTGCGCCTGGTCACGATCCCAGTTCGAGGTCTGCTTGTCGATGATCTTGATGAAGCTGCAGTCCGGCGTGGCGATGACTTCCTCGATGTCCTTCGTGCGCTGCACCGCGGCCTGGTTCGAGAGCTCGCCCATGATCACGTAGACATTGGCTTCCTTCTTGCCGGCTTCCTTGAACAGGCGGCAGGCTTCCTTGGTCTCGAGGGTGCCGGATTCCGCCTCGTTCGACGCGACGAAAGCCTGGTTGTCCGGCAGCGAGTCGACATTGACCGGCTGGCGGTTGACATAGACCAGCGGGACCTTGGCCGCGGCGGCCGCGTCCGACATTGCCTGGGTGGCCGAGGTATCGACCGGATTGACGATAATGGCGTCGACACCCGAGGCGGCGAAGTTCTTGATCTGGTCGAGCTGCTTGGCCACGTCGTTCTGCGCATCCTCGACCTGCAATTCGACGCCGCTCATGCCCTTGGCCTGCGCGATCATGCCGTTGCGCAGCACGGTCAGGAAGTTGTCGTCGAACTTGGCCATCGAAACGCCGATCTTGGCGGCGAAGGCGGATGAACACATCAGCGCCGAAAGCGTGACGCCCAAAAGCAGTTTCTTCATTTTATTCTCCTCCACTTGGTGTCCGGCTGCACCCATTTGGACCGGAATCCCCGGTTTGCCCGGGGAATCTCTCCCTGCGGCCATACGGCGTCCCAACTCGACTGGAACGCCTCTTCCTCCGTTCGCACAGGCGTTCCGGAACGAAAGAACCAAAAAGCCTAGTTAGTGAAATATTCATTCCATTTCGTTTTGGAAACGTCAAGGGCGATTCCGACGAGATTGGCCGGTTTTTCGGTCCCGATCGTCGAAACCCGAGCCCGAATCGAAGCAAATCGCCATGAAAGAATCCATCAGCCTGATGGATTCTTTCACATCGACCCGATTGCAAACGCCGGGAATTGGCTGAAGCCGCCCCAACCTCGTCATTCTATGGCGAAGCAAGGAGCGAATCGACGCGATGGGCGTTTCGACCAATCTCCAACGCGTGCCGCCTGCCAACGCAAACGGGCGACCGATCACAATTCCTGCGGCGGAGCTTCTAGATGTTTTCCGGCAGATAGATATCGAAGGGCAGGAAGGTCTGCCCCGGCGCATTGGCGGCGCCGCTTTCGATGGCATGAGCCATCAGCCCCAGGAGTTCCCGGCAGAGCGCGGCGAGCGGCGTCGAGATCACCATGGTGAGGATGTTGTCGGCAAGTGCTGCGCGCGAGACGGCGTTGATCTCGTTGCAGATGACGACCGGCATAACCGCCGGGTTTGCCGTTCTCAGCGCCGAGACGGCGCCTTCCATGCCGCCGCCGGCGACATAGCAACCGGCAAGATCGGGATGGCGCGCCAGAAGATCGAGCATGGCGTCATGCGTCACGTCATTCGCCTCGAGGTTGACCAGCGTCTCCATCACGGTGAAATCCGGCGCGTGCTCGCGGAAATAGGAGCGGAAGCCGATCTCGCGCAGCTCGTGGCCATGGAAGCGGTGGCTGCCGACGAAGAGCGCCACCTTGCCCGGCTTCCTGGCGGCCTTGGCGATCATCCATGCGGCGCTGCGTCCGACCTTGCGGTTGTCGAGACCGACATAGCCCTCGCGGATGCCGGCGGCAAAATCGGACAGCAGGGAGAAGACCGGCTGCCCCCTCGCCTTCAGCGCCTCCACCACCGCCGTCAGCGTCGGGTGATCCGGACCGACAACGGCGATGGCTCTCGACTTGGCCGCCAGCCTGCGCATCTGGCCCGCAATCTCATCGGGCGCCAGCGACGTGGCGAAGTCGATCGCGGCAGTGCCACGGAAACGTTGCGACTGCGAAACCGCCAGCTCGAGCTCCCTGGCAAAATCGCCATAGAAGACGTCATTGCCCCTCAGCAGCAGGAAGCCGAGCCGGTATTCCGGCAATTCCTGGCGCATGCGCTGCTTGATCAGCCCCGCCGCGTGGTAGCCGATCTCGGTGGCGGCCTCATACACCCGGCGCGCCGTCTCCTCGCGCACCGGCAGGCGGCTGTTCAGCACCCTGTCGACGGTGGCGACGCTGACGCCCGAGACGCGCGCGAGATCGCTAATGGTCGGCCGCTTTGCCATGAATGCTCCATTGCTTGTCCGACTCAGCATATCTCACTCTGATAGGAAATGATAGAAACTATCTTCCTGATGTTGAGACTATCATGAGCCGGCGGTATGGTGAAGTGGAAGCCGGCCATGAACGAGCCCAGACCTGCTAAACCGTTCGCCAGGCGCTGTTGGAGGAAGCTCAATGACTGCCATGACGTCTTCGTCGGCGTCGCCACGCGACTACAGCCTGACCGGCCGCGACGCCAACCTCGCGGTCGAGAACGGGCTGGCGGCGGCCGAGTGGTACCATACCGAGATCCCGCGCAAGCAGATGAAGGAGCTGATGCAGCGCTCCGACCAGCCGGCGATCCGCGACACCATCATCTGGCTCGGCGCGCTGATCCTCAGCGGCGCGGGCGGTGCCTGGTTCTGGGGCAGCTGGTGGTGCGTGCCATTCTTCTTCGTCTATGGCACGCTCTACGGCTCCTCGACCGATTCCCGCTGGCACGAATGCGGCCATGGCACCGCCTTCCGCACCCAGTGGATGAACGACGCCGTCTACCAGCTCGCCTGCTTCATGATCATGCGCAATCCGGTGACATGGCGCTGGAGCCATACACGCCACCATACCGACACCATCATCGTCGGCCGCGACCCGGAGATCGCCGTCATGCGGCCGCCGGATCTGCTGCGCGTCGTCTTGAACTTCTTCGGCATTCTCGATGCCTCGCATGCCATGACCGACATGCTGCGCAACGCTGCTGGCGTCATCAGCGCGGCGGAAAAGACCTTCATCCCCGAACAGGAACAGCCGAAGGCCATCCGCGTCGCCCGCATATGGCTCACCATCTATATCGCGACGATCGCCCCGGCGCTCTATCTGCATTCCTGGCTGCCGCCGCTGCTGATCGGCCTGCCCCGCCTCTACGGCGCCTGGCATCACGTCATGACCGGACTGCTGCAGCATGGCGGGCTGGCCGAGAACGTCATCGATCACCGGCTGAACAGCCGCACCGTCTACATGAACCCGATCAGCCGCTTCATCTATTGGAACATGAATTACCATGTGGAGCACCACATGTTCCCGATGGTGCCCTATCACGCGCTGCCGAAGCTGCACGAGATGATCAAGCACGATCTGCCGGCGCCGACGCCGTCGATCCTGGCCGGCTATCGCGAGATGATCCCGGCCTTCCTGCGCCAGCTGCGCAACGAGGATTATTTCCTCAAGCGCGCGCTGCCGCCGACGGCGAAGCCCTACCGGGAAGAGCTGCACAACGACAATCCGGTGGCGGCCGCGGCCGAGTAGCGTAACCAACCGATTTTCGCGGAGAACGAGATGAGCGACTGGGTCGAGGCCTGCGCGGCCGGAGACATCGACGAAGAGGACGTGATGCGGTTCGACCATGCCGGCCGCACCTTCGCCATCTACCGCAGCCCCGACGACGAATATTTCGCGACCGACGGGCTGTGCACGCATGAAAAGGTGCACCTGGCCGACGGGCTGGTGATGGACGACATCATCGAATGCCCGAAGCACAACGGCCGCTTCAATTACAAGACCGGTGACGCGCGCGGCGCGCCGGTCTGCGTCAACCTCAAGACCTATCCGGTCAAGGTCGACGCCGGCAAAGTTCTTGTTCAGGTCGGGTGACGCTGATGACGGGAGGAATGGTGGTCATCGGAGCCGGCGAATGCGGCGGGCGCGCCGCGCTCGCCCTGCGCGATCTCGGCTTCGAGGGGCCGGTGACGCTGGTCGGCGATGAGCCGCATCTGCCATACGAGCGGCCGCCGCTGTCGAAGGAAGCGATGACCGGCGAGGCGCCGGCCATCAAGGCGATCGCCACCGACGCGCTGTTCGCCGAACGCTCGATCCGCCACATCCATTCCGTCCGGGCCGTCGCGGTCGATCGTGCCGCGCATGTCGTGCAACTGTCGGACGGATCCTCCCTGCCATATCAAAAGCTTTTGCTGGCGACCGGATCCGTGCCGCGCACGCTGCCGATGCCGGGTCTCGGGGGGCGTTGCGTCTATCTCAGGACGTTCAACGACGCTTTGGCCATTCGCGCTCATCTCGGCGCCGGCAACCGCGTCGCCATTATCGGCGGCGGCTTCATCGGCCTCGAGCTTGCCGCCGCGGCGCGCAAGCTAGGCGCGGCCGTCACCGTCATCGAGGCGCAGCCGCGCATCCTGATGCGCGGCGTGCCGGCCGAGATCGCCGAGATCATCCACAAGGCGCATGAGGCCGAGGGCGTTGCGATCCGCACCGGCCAGGGGATCGCGGCGATTGCCGATGACGGCGCGGAGGTCGGCATCACATTGGCCGACGGGCAGGCCATCGTCGCCGATCTCGCGGTGATCGGCATCGGCGCCGTGCCGGTGACCGCGCTTGCCGCTGAGGCGGGGCTGGCCATCGACAACGGCATCGCCGTGGACGAATATTTGCGCACCGCCGACCCGGATATCTTCGCCGCCGGCGATTGCTGCTCGTTCCCGCTCGCCGTCTATGGCGGACGGCGCGTGCGCCTCGAAGCCTGGCGCAACGCCCAGGAACAGGGCGCCTTGGCCGCGAAGAACATGCTGGGCGCCGGCGAGGCGCATGCCGCCGTGCCGTGGTTCTGGTCGGATCAGTATGGGCTGACCCTGCAGATCGCCGGGCTGTCGGACGAAGGCAAGAGTATCGTGCGGCGCGACCTCGACGACGGCGCCTTCATCCTGTTCCATCTGGCCGAGGATGGCAGGCTGGTGGCCGCCAGCGGCATCGGCCCCGGCAATGCGGTGGCGCGCGACATCCGGTTGGCGGAAATGCTGATCGCCAAGCGGGCGAGCCCGGCGCCGGAAGCGCTCGGCTCGCAAGCGGTCAAGCTGAAGTCGCTGCTGGCGGCGTGATTTTCCCTAATCGCGGGAGGTCGCGCTGCCCCTCATCTGCCTGCCGGCATATCCTTCGTCATTCTAGGGCGGAGCAAGGAGCGAAGCGACGCGCGCAGACCCTAGAATCCATGCCGTGACGCACGAGCACCGCAGCGGCGCAGAACGATCACCAGCCAATTCCGCGAAAGAGCTCGAACCATTCCGGGTTGGCTTTCTCTATGAGCTCGACCTTCCATCGCCGTGGCCAGCGCTTCAACGACGTCTCACGCTGAATGGCATCGGCGAGGTCGAAATACTCCTCGTGCCAGACCAAACGCTGCACACCATAGCGGCTGGTGAAGCTGGAGCCTTGGCCAGTCTTGTGCTCCGACATCCGACGCGCCAGGTCGTTGGTGACACCGATATAGATCGTGCCGCCTTTCTGGCTTGCGGTCATGTAGACATAGCCGGTCATCTGGCGATCTTAGCTGGCGCCGTTATCGGCGGCTATTCTGGACCGCTGCATTCTCCGGCCAATGTCACGGCATGGATTCTAGGGTCTGCGCGCGTCGCTTCGCTCCTTGCTCCGCCCTAGAATGACGAAAGGATGGGGTCGCGGGTCTTGAGGGGCAGCGCGAATGTGACGCCCTAAAACAGCGCCTTCAACTCATCCAGCTTGTCGTTGACCAGCCAGCCGTAATAATTTTCCTCGGGCAGCCTTTCCGGCTCGCCGGCGGCGCGGCGCTTGTCGTTCTCGGCCTTCAGAGCATAAGCGCGCTCTTCGGGGTTGCCGACATTGTAGAGCGTGGCGGTGAGGCCCGGATTTTTCGAGATGTCGAAGCCGGCGATGCCGCGGTAGGCGTCAATCGACTTCCTGATGGTCGCGGCCACGTAAGGCAGCGTCAGGTCCGGGTCCATGATAGTCTTATAGACCGCGTTGGGATCGCCGACGTCGAGCCTGGGCAAGCCCGAGACCTTGTGCACGAGGTCGCTCATCTGCAACGCAGTCAGCGGGTTCAACTGGCCGAGGCCGAAGGTCTGGCCGGCATAATAAGGCTGGAAGAAGGTGGCGCCGAAGCGATCGTTGGGGAAATCCTCGCCGCCGACGCTCTTGCCGCGGAAGGCGCGGTTCCACACCTGCTCGCGGCATTCCCAAAGGTCGTAGCTGTCGTCCATGCCGGCGCATTTCTCGAATTCCGGCCGCTGGATGAAATCCGAGACGTCCTCGCCGTGATAGGCGAAAGAGAGCTTGCTCGACAAATAGGAGATCGCCTTCACGTAATAGGTCTGCAGACGGTCGTAGGCGTCGACATTGTAGGTATGCTCGCCGACGATGGCGCCGACGATATGCATGGGATCGATACCGTAGGCTGCTGCCGCCTTCCTGATCTTGCCGCGCAGCTCGGCGTCGTTCTGCAACAGCGCGTAGACCTTGCGGTACTTGGCCTGGAAGGTGGTGTTGGTGGCCTGAGTGCGCCGGCTGGAGGCGCCTGGAATATCCGGCTGCACGCTGTTGCGGTTGCCTGGGGGCACGATGGTCGCGGCATCGGCGGTCGCCACCGCCGCCGCCAGGGCCATGCCGAGAAAAAGCAGGATAAGTTTCTTCATACGCCGCCGCCTTCGAATGCGCGGCAAACTAGGTAAAGCGCATGGCAGAGTCGAGAGACGGCTTCGAGCTGTCAGCGAAAATGGTGGCCAGATGCTTCCATTTGGCCACACTTTGGATTCGAAGGGCGTTTCAGGCCGGCCTGAGCCGGCCCGAAATCGGGGCATTGGGCGGGCGTTTCAGGCCGGCTCGAAGGCCAGCCCGAAACCCAGATAGAGCTTAAAGAATAAACCGCGACAGGTCGGTGTTTCTGGACAGGTCGCCGACATGCTTCTCGACATAGGCGGCGTCGATGGTGACCGCCGTGCCGTGGCGGTCCGGCGCGTCGTAGGAAATCTCGTCCAGCACACGCTCCATCACCGTCTGCAGGCGCCGGGCGCCGATATTCTCGACGCTGGCGTTGAGGTCGACGGCGATGCCGGCGAGCGAATCGATGGCGTCGTCGGTGAAGGTCAGCTCGACGCCTTCGGTCTTCATCAGCGCGATATACTGCTTGATGAGGCTAGCCTCAGTCTCGGTGAGGATGCGGATGAAATCCGCCTTCTCCAGCGCGCGCAGCTCGACACGAATTGGCAGGCGGCCCTGCAGCTCCGGCAGCAGGTCGGAAGGCTTGGAGACATGGAAGGCGCCCGAAGCGATGAACAATATATGGTCGGTCTTGATCGGCCCATACTTGGTCGCGACCGTGGTGCCTTCGACCAGCGGCAGCAGGTCGCGCTGCACGCCTTCGCGCGACGGGCCGCCCGAAATGTCGCTCCTGGCGGCGATCTTGTCGATCTCGTCGAGGAAGACGATGCCGTCATTCTCGGCCGATTCCAGCGCCCTGCGCACCACCTCGTCTTGGTCGAGCAGCTTGTCGGACTCGTCGTTGACCAACAGCGCATAGGAATCGCGCACCGTGGTCTTGCGGGTCTTGGTCCTGCGGCCGCCCATCGCCTTCGAAAGCATGTCGTTGATGTTGAGGACGCCGACATTGGCGCCCGGCATGCCGGGGATCTCGAAGCCCGGCATGCCGCCGGTGCCGGTGTCGGCCACCTCGATCTCGATCTCCTTGTCGTCGAGCTCGCCGTCGCGCAGCTTCTTGCGGAAGGAGTCGCGGGTCGCCGGGCTCGCCGTCTTGCCGACCAGCGCTTCCAGCACGCGTTCCTCGGCGTTGATCTGGGCGCGCGCGGCGACGTCCTCGCGCATCTTCTCGCGCGTCAGGCCGATGGCGACCTCGACGAGATCGCGCACGATCTGCTCGACATCGCGGCCGACATAACCGACCTCGGTGAATTTCGTGGCCTCGACCTTGACGAAGGGCGCGCCGGCGAGCCGCGCCAGACGCCGCGAGATCTCGGTCTTGCCGACCCCGGTCGGGCCGATCATCAGGATGTTCTTCGGCATCACCTCTTCGCGCATCTGGCCTTCCAGCTGCTGGCGGCGCCAGCGGTTGCGCAAGGCAATGGCCACGGCGCGCTTGGCGTCCTTCTGGCCGATGATGAAGCGATCGAGTTCCGAAACGATTTCGCGGGGAGAAAATGTGCTCATATTACTCAAATTCCACTTTGCCACTGCCTGATAAACTCGAACGGATGCAGCAGCATGATCACGTTGAGCGTCAGATTGTCCCGGATGATGTAACCCGTGCCGAACTCGAAGATGAGCGCCAGGGCCACGACCACCCATATAGGTAGCTTTCGCGCCATCACAAATCCCAGCGCCATGAACAGCGTGTCGGACACCGAGTTGATGATCGAGTCGCCGTAATAGTTGAGCGAGATGGTGCCGGCGCGGTAGCGGTCAATGATGAAGGGGCTGTTTTCCAGGATCTCCCAGCCGCCTTCGATGAGGACGGCGAAGGCGAGCCTTAAGCCCACCGGCGAGCGCGGGAACAGCGCCCAGGCCAGCGCATAGAACAGGAAGCCGTGGATGATGTGCGAGAAGGTGTACCAGTCGGCGATGTGCTGGGAGTTCTCCGAACTGTTGACCACGCCATGCCAAAGCTTGACGTAACCGCAGGTGCAGATCGGCGGATGGCCCATGCCGTACAAGGCGCCTGCCTGGAATATGATAAAGGCGAGCACGAGCAGCAGGCCCATGCGCCAGCTGTCTTCATAGGCCGAAAGCGTCTTGTCCCCTCCGGATGCGGTCATTCAATCAGTCCCCCAGATGTTCATCGTCGTTGGCCGAATCGACGGCCATCAGCACGACGTCCCCATATTGCGAATGCCTGCGCCCGATCGGCCTGAAGCCGGCCTTCTCATAGGCGCGGATGGCGCGGCCATTGTCGGGATGCGGATCGATGATGACGCGCGGCGCGCCTTCCTCCAAAAGCTCCTCGACGAACTGGCGCAGGATGGCCGAGCCATGGCCGATGCCGACCAGCTCCGGCGGACCGATCGTGAGATCGATGCCCAGCGTGCCGAAGGGCTGGTCGGCATAAGGATGGTCGTCCTCCATATGCGGATCATAGCTCTGCAGATAGGCGATCGGCCTGCCGTCGAGCTCGACGATCAGCGGCTCCACCGAGACCGAGGAGATATGCTCACGGATCTCGGCGATTTCCTTGTCCGGATCGTCCCACCATGCGGCGACATGCGGCTCGCGCAGCCAGCCGGCGATCATCGGCAGGTCTTTTTCCGTGACCGGCCGAAAATCATAGCTATCTTCCTGTTCGACCATGATCTTGTCCGAAAACCGGCGGCCACCCTTCGGGATCATGGTCGTTCAAGCGGCATCGAGCGTTTCGACGACAAAATTGTTGTTGGTGTAGACGCAGATGTCGGACGCGATCTGCATGGCCTTGCGGGCGATCTCCTCGGCATCCTTGTCGGTGTCGATCAGCGCGCGGGCGGCGGCCAGCGCGTAATTGCCGCCGGAGCCGATGGCCATGACGCCATGCTCGGGCTCCAGCACGTCGCCATTGCCGGTCAGCGCCAGCGAGACCGATTTGTCGGCGACCAGCATCATGGCTTCCAGCCGGCGCAGATAGCGATCGGTGCGCCAGTCCTTGGCGAGCTCGACGCAGGCGCGCGTCAGCTGGTCCGGGTACTGTTCGAGCTTGGCTTCGAGCCGCTCGAGCAGGGTGAAGGCGTCGGCGGTAGCGCCGGCGAAGCCGGCAATGACGCTGCCGTCCTTGCCGATGCGGCGCACCTTGCGGGCGTTGCCCTTCATGATCGTCTGGCCGAGGCTGACCTGGCCGTCGCCGGCGATCACGACCTTGTTGCCTTTGCGCACGCTGATGATGGTCGTGGCGTGCATGGTGAGTTCATTGGACATTTGAGCTCCGATGCGCGCTATCCCTTGAAAAGGCGATTGGCGCGGTACGAGTGAGTTTGATCGGCCATATGTATGCATAGGGCCAACGATTGCAAACCACCTCAGGCCGAGCAGATAGCGGCCGGAATGGCAACTGGCAATCGCCGGATCATGCTGATAGAAGGCTCTCATTTTCAAGCCCTGGCGCCTCCAAGCAGGGCAACAAGGACAAAGCGATGACGCGTTCGGCCGAAGTCAGCCGCAAGACCAAGGAAACCGAGATTTCGGTCTCCGTCGATGTCGACGGCAAGGGAAAATCCGACATTTCGACCGGCATCGGCTTCTTCGACCATATGCTTGACCAGCTGTCGCGGCATTCGCTTATCGACATGACGGTCAAAGCTAAGGGCGACCTGCGTATCGACGACCACCACACGGTCGAGGACACCGGCATCGCGATCGGCCAGGCGCTGAGCAAGGCGCTGGGCGAACGGCGCGGCATCATGCGCTATGCCTCGATCGACCTTGCCATGGACGAGACGCTGACCAGGGCGGCGATCGACGTCTCGGGCCGGCCCTTCCTGGTCTGGAATGTGGGCTTCTCGTCGCCGAAGATCGGCACGTTCGACACTGAGCTGGTGCGCGAGTTCTTCCAGGCGCTGACGCAGAATGCCGGCATCACGCTGCATGTGACCAACCATTACGGCGCCAATAACCATCATATCGCCGAAACCTGCTTCAAGGCGGTGGCGCGGGCGTTGCGCGCAGCGCTGGAGCCCGATCCGCGCCAGCCCGACGCGGTGCCTTCCACCAAGGGATCCCTGAAAGGATAGCCCTATGGCGATCTATGTCGTGATGGCGCCGCCGGCCGGCAACAAAGCCGAGGACGCAATTTTCGTGCGCGACAGCTTCACCTGGCTGGGTTTCCTGGTCGCGCCGCTCTGGCTCGCCTGGCACCGGATGTGGATCGAGGCGGCTCTGACCTTCATCGTCATGGCGATCCTGTCGGTGGCCGGCGAGAGGCTCGGGCTTGAGGGGGCCGGATCGCTGCTGTCGCTGCTGGTCTCGCTCTATGTCGGCTTCGAAGGCCAGGGGCTGCGGATCGCCTCGCTGCGGCGGCGCGGCTGGCGCGAATGGGGCGTGATCGAGGCCGGCAATCTCGGCGATGCCGAGACGCGCCATGCGCTGGAAACCGGCGAGGAGAGCGAGGAGCAGCCTCTGCCCCGCATCGTGCCGGATGCATCGCAGGCACGTCCGCCGCAGACAGGCATGGCGCTCGGCCTGACCCATACGCCTGGAAGGCCCTGACATGCGGGTGGCCATCATCGATTACGGCTCGGGCAATCTGCGCTCGGCCACCAAGGCCTTCGAGCGCGCCGCGCATGAGACAGGCCTTGCCGCGACGATCGAGCTGACGGCCGACGCCGAGCGCGTGCGTTCCGCCGACCGCATCGTGCTGCCGGGCGTCGGCGCCTATGCCGACTGCGCCTCCGGCCTGCATGCGGTGGCAGGCATGTGGGAGGCGGTGGAAGAGGTCGCGCTTCGTAAGGGGCGGCCTTTCCTCGGTATCTGCGTCGGCATGCAGCTGATGTCGCAACGCGGCCTCGAAAAGACCATCACCCAAGGTCTTGGCTGGATCGCCGGCGACGTCAAGGAGATCACGCCGTCCGATCCGGCGCTGAAAATCCCGCAGATCGGCTGGAACACGATCGAACTCCAACGCAAGCACCCGCTGTTTTCCAGCATCGAGACCGGTCCGAAGGGGCTGCACGCCTATTTCGTCCATTCCTATCATCTGGACGCGAAGAATTCCGGCGAAGTGCTGGCGACGACCGATTATGGCGGCGCGGTGACGGCGGCCGTCGCCCGCGACAACCTTGCCGGCACGCAGTTCCACCCCGAGAAGAGCCAAGCGCTCGGCCTGGCCTTGATCACCAATTTCCTGAAGTGGAGGCCCTGACAATGAGCAAGAAGGGCTATTGGATGGCGATGATCGATGTCCGCGATCCGGACGTCTACAAGCAGTATATCGACGCGAATGCCGTCGCCTTCGCGAAATACGGCGCAAAGTTCCCGGTCCGCGCGGGACGCTACGAGAGTCCGGAAGGGCCGACCGGCAACCGTCACGTGCTGGTGGAGTTCGAGTCCTACGACAAGGCGATCGAATGCTATCATTCGCCTGAATATCAGCATGCCTCGAAGTTCCGGCTCGCCGCTTCGACCGGCCATTTCGTCATTGTCGAGGGCGCCTGAACCGATGATCCTGTTTCCCGCCATCGACCTCAAGGACGGAAAGTGCGTGCGCCTGAAGCATGGCGACATGGCCACCGCCACCATCTACAACGATGATCCCGCCGCGCAGGCCAGGGCCTTCGAGGAGCAGGGCTTCGAGTGGCTGCATGTCGTCGACCTCAACGGCGCCTTCAAGGGCCAAAGCGTCAATTCGGCGGCGGTCGGTGCCATCCTGAAGGCGACGAAGAACCCGGTGCAGCTCGGCGGCGGCATCCGCACCTTGCCGCAGATCGAGGATTGGCTGGATCGCGGCCTGACGCGCGTTATCCTCGGCACCGTGGCGGTGCGCGAACCCGACCTGGTCAAGGAGGCCTGCAAGGCCTTTCCCGGGAAAATAGCCGTCGGCATCGACGCCAAGGGCGGCAAGGTCGCGGTCGAAGGCTGGGCCGAGGCCTCCGAGCTCGGCGTCATCGAGCTGGCCATGAAATTCGAGGGCGCCGGCGTCGCCGCCATCATCTACACCGACATCGACCGCGACGGCGTGCTTTCCGGCATCAACTGGGATTCGACCATCGACCTCGCCGAGGCCGTGTCGATTCCGGTGATCGCCTCCGGCGGCCTCGCCTCGATCGCCGACATCGTGCGCATGACCATGCCCGACGCGCAAAAACTCGAAGGCGCGATCTCCGGCCGCGCCCTGTATGACGGACGTATCGACCCAGCCGAGGCGCTGGCGATCCTGCGCGGCGAGCGGACGGGGGCAAGAGCGTGAACATTTCGATCATTCTGGCCTCCTATGACAGCGGCCATTTCCACGGCGGCTGCGGCCAGGGCCCGGACGCGCTGATTTCGGGCGGGCTGGCCGAGGCGCTGAAGCTCGCCGGCCACGATGTCGAGGTGAGCGACATCGGCAAAGTGGTCGAGGACGAAGCCGAGCGCGAGATCGGTACCGGATTTGCCGTCTGCAACGCCGTTTCAGGCGAAGTCCGCATGGCGCTGGACAGGAAGCGGTTTCCGATCGTGCTGGCCGGCAACTGCCTGGCCGCCGCCGGCGCCGTGGCCGGTGCCGGTGCCGACGCCATCATCTGGGCCGACCAGCACGGCGACCTCAACACGCCGGAAACCACCACAACGGGCTTTCTCGACGGCATGGCGCTGGCCACCGTGCTGGGTCTGTGCTGGCGATCGATAGCGGCGCAGATCCCCGGCTTCAAGCCCCTCGATCCGTCGCGCTGCGTTCTGGTCAACGCGCGCGACCTCGACAGCGCGGAAAAGGAACTGCTGGAAAAGCTGCCGATCATCCGGACCGAATGCCCGGACTGGAAGAGCGCGGCGCAAAGGCTGAAGGCCGACGGCGCGCGCCAGGTTCACATGCATGTCGACCTTGACGTGCATGACCCCGAGAAGCTGCAGGCCAATCGCTACACCACGCCCAGCGGTCCGGCTCCCGAGCAGCTGCGCACCGCCATGTGCGGCCTCGCCGGGCCGCTCGCCATCGCCGGGCTCACCATCTCCGCCTACGATCCGGCCTTCGACCCCAAGGGCGACGTGCCGCCGCTGGTCGGCGCGCTGGTGGTCGACCTGCTCTCGACGCTGGAGCGCAAGTGATGCTCAAGGCCCGCGTCATCCCCTGCCTCGACGTCAAGAACGGCCGCGTGGTCAAGGGCGTGAACTTCGTCGACCTCGTCGATGCCGGCGACCCGGTCGAGGCCGCCAAGGCTTATGACGCCGCTGGCGCCGACGAGCTCTGCTTCCTCGACATCACCGCCTCGTCCGACAATCGCGAGACGATCTTCGACGTGGTTGCCCGAACTGCCGAGCAGTGCTTCATGCCGCTCACCGTCGGCGGCGGCGTGCGCCAGGTGGCCGACATCCGCAAGCTGCTCCTGGCCGGCGCCGACAAGGTGTCGATCAACACGGCGGCGGTGAAGAACCCGGATTTCGTCGCGGAAGCCGCCGATAAATTCGGCAACCAGTGCATCGTCGTGGCGATCGACGCCAAGAAGGTATCAGCGCAAGGCGAGACCCACCGCTGGGAGATCTTTACCCACGGCGGACGCGAGAAGACCGGCATCGACGCGGTCGAATTCGCGCAGCGCATGGTCGAGCGCGGCGCCGGCGAGATCCTTTTGACCTCGATGGACCGCGACGGCACCAAGGCCGGTTACGACATCGCGCTCACCCGCGCGATTGCCGACGCGGTGCGTGTGCCGGTGATCGCTTCCGGCGGCGTCGGAACGCTCGATCACCTGGTCGAAGGCATCCGCGACGGCCATGCGGCTGCGGTGCTTGCCGCCTCGATCTTCCATTTCGGCACCTACACCATCGCCGAAGCCAAGACGCACATGGCCAGGGCCGGCCTGCCGATGCGGCTGGACTCGGCCGCCCATCGGACTTAAACCGCTGCTATGGCTCAATTTTCGCTCGCCGAGCTGGAAACGATCATCCATCAGCGCGCCCATTCCGGCGACGCCGACTCATGGACGGCGAAGCTGTTCGCCAAAGGCATCGACAAGGCGGCGCAGAAGCTCGGCGAGGAAGCCGTCGAAACGGTGATTGCCGCCGTCAAGGGGGACAAGAAAGCCGTCGTTTCGGAAAGCGCCGATCTTATATATCATTGGCTGGTCGTCCTTGGCATCGCGGGCATTCCGCTTGACGAGGTGCTGAAGGAGCTTGAGGGCCGAACCAGCCGCTCGGGTACCGCCGAAAAGGCGTCCCGGCCCCAGGGCTGATCGAAAGAGAGAGCATGATGTCGCCCGAAAACGGCTTCGCACTTTTCGGCGGCACGCTCTAGGAGGGCAGGAAACCCGATGGACCAGCTGGCTCCGACCGAGAAGTATTCCCCCTATCGATTCTTCTCCGCCGAGCAATGGTCGCAGTTTCGCGCCGACACGCCGCTGACGCTGACCGGGGACGAGATCGACCGGCTGCGCTCGCTCAACGACCCGGTCGACCTCGAAGAGGTCAAGCGCATCTACCTCTCTTTGTCTCGGCTGCTTTCGGCCCATGTCGAGGCAAGCCAGCTGCTGTTTCGGCAGCGCCAGGCCTTTTTCAACGCGCAGGACGTCGTCAAGACACCCTTCATCATCGGCATTGCGGGCTCGGTCGCGGTCGGCAAGTCGACCACGGCGCGCGTGCTGAAGGAGCTTCTGGCGCGCTGGCCGTCGAGCCCGAAAGTCGACCTCATCACCACAGACGGCTTCCTGTTGCCCAACGAGATCCTGCGCCGCGAGAACCTGATGGAGCGCAAGGGGTTCCCCGAGAGCTACGACGTCGGCGCGCTGCTCAGGTTCCTGTCCGGCATCAAGTCGGCGCAAAGCAGCGTCAGCGCGCCGGTCTATTCGCACCTGACCTACGATGTGATCCCCGGCGAGTTCGTCACCATTGACCGGCCGGACATACTGATCTTCGAAGGCATCAACGTGCTGCAGCCGGGCAAGCTGCCGAAGGATGGCAAGATCGTGCCGTTCCTGTCCGACTTCTTCGATTTCGCCATCTATATCGATGCCGACGAGAAGCTGATCCATCAATGGTACATCCAGCGTTTCATGCGGCTGCGCGAAACCGCCTTCCGCAATCCGGATTCCTTCTTCCACCGCTATTCGCAGCTCTCCGAGGATGCCGCGCGGGCCATCGCCGAGGGGCTGTGGGCCAACATCAACCTGAAGAACCTGCGCGAGAACATCCTGCCGACCAGGGCGCGGGCCGACCTCATCCTGCGCAAGGGCACCAACCACCTGATCGAGGAAGTGGCGTTAAGGAAATTGTGACCCCTTAACGACGCCTTAGGCAATCCCGACTAGCGTTGCCAGCCAAACTCCAGCGGGTGTCGGGAGGCAACCGGTGATCAATGCGGGCAATGCCGCGGGACGCGAGCCCCGGTCTATTCACTGGTCATTTCGGGCTTCAATGCAGAGGCGGCGCTGCCGCTATTTGTCCGGCGGGATGAGCCTAACTCGACAAGCTCGACGCCAGCGCCGGAGCAGCGTTTTCCTATTGCGGGCATCGCTGCGTGACGTTCATGCCTGACGGTGCGCTTGGCGTCGAAATCTTCCGCTTCGCCTGTGCAACCGGGGCCGGATTCCTCCTCTCCGTTGGGCTGGCCGCAATTCTCACCGATCTCGCCGGATACCTGTCGTCGGCGCCGGTGGCGGTGGCTTCCATTCTAGTGCCGGTTCTGAACTTCGCAGTCTTACGCAAGTTTGTCTTCGGCGCTCCCATGGGCGCCAACGGCCCCCTCTGCCCCGAAGGAGAGAGCCGATGACCGCCGTGCTCGACAGACCGACAGCAGACGCGCCTATCGGCGAAGCGCGCAGCATGTGGGCATGGACCGTGATACTTTGCCTGCTGGTCCTGGCGGCCGCCATTCCCTGGCAGATGCGATGGGGCGTCATACCAGACACAAGTTGGGTGATCACGCTGTGCGAGAAGATGCTTGCCGGATCACGGCTCTATGTCGACGTGTTCGAAGTCAATCCGCCTTTCACGCCTTGGATGTTCATGCCGGTCGTGGCACTGGCGCACAAGGTCGGCATGTCGCCGGAGGTGGCGGTTCATGCCTACAGCTATGCGATTTGCCTGGCAGGATTGGGGTTTGCCGGGCTGATCGCCAGGCAAGCCGGTCTTGCCGAGAACCGCGCGCTGTTTCAAATGTTGCCGCTGTTCCTGGCCCTGCTTGTCATCTTCCCGGGCAATGCTTTCACCGAACGGGAGCAACTGGGGATCGCGTTGTTTTTGCCGATGCTGGTGCTGACGGCGTGGCGCGCGGCGCCTATCGAAGGACGCGTGCCGAGTATCCTGCCGGCGGTTCTTGCCGGGCTTAGCGGCAGCGTGCTGGTTCTGGTGAAGCCCTATTATGCACTGGTCGTGCTCGTTCCGGCGTTCTACGCGGCCTGGAGCCGCCGGTCGATCCGGATGCTTTTCGCCGTCGAGAACTGGGCGATCGGCCTGGTCTGCGTCGCGTATGTCGTTGCCGTCCAGTATTTCTATCCGGAATTCCTGAGCGTCGTCTATCCGATGCTGGCCGACACCTATATGCGGATGCAGAAGATGCAGGCGCTGCTGGAGATCTATGTGCCGATCTATGTGGTCGCTCTTGCCGCGCTATATCTTCTTAGACCGGGATTGCCTTTGTCGCCACTGGTCACCGTGTTCACGCTTGCTTCGCTGGCTGCGACCGTGCCGCTGATCTACCAGGCAAAAGGCTGGCCCTATCACGCGTTTCCGGCCTTCAGTCTGATTCTGGCGGCCCTCCTGCTGAGGATGGCGCAAGCTGCCCCGGCGACATACAAGTCGCCGGGCACGGCAATGGAACTGGTGCGCAAGGTGCTGCTGGCTGTCATCATTGCCGCCGCCGCCATCCCGTTCATGCAGACACAGAAGCTCAGTGCAGAGTTTGTCGCCAAGCTTAAGGCCGCTGCTCCTCAGCCGACCGTCGCGCTAGTCGGCGCCGACATCTCGGGAGGCCATCCTCTTACCCGCATGCTCGGCGGGACATGGATTTCACGCCATTGCAACGACTGGCTGGGTGAATCGGCGCGTTATCTTTCGGGCATCGCAAGCCGGAACGGCGACCAGGAGGCGGCGTCCCACTACCGGCAGATCGCCGAGCGCTACATCGAGAGCAAGATCGCCGAACTCGAGACCCAGAAGCCTGCCATGATAATCGTCGAGAAAAAGGACAGGGACTGGAATGCGGAGCTTGCCCAGTGGCAAGACTACACCAACTTCCTGCGACGCTATCAGCAAATTGCCGAGGATGACGAAGTGCAGGTGTTGCTGCGCAATGCAGGAACTGCCCAGGCAGAGTGATCCGCAGCCGTCCTTTCGGGAGAGGTCGCGACGAACTTTTGAACGACGGCTGCCGGTTAAAGCGCGCTTAACTGCCGGTCCGTTAGAAACTAAGCCACAAACGCTGTACTGCTATTGAGGCTCCCGGCATGGATGCGCCATTGGTTGCTTCAGACGAGCAGGCCGATCTGCGGCCCCGTCAGGCCGGAACTGCATTTCGCCTTGGCCTGCCGGCTGCCGCAACATTGTTGATCGCCCTCTATGCGATCGTCGTCTCGCGCCTCTTGCCGGGCAATGTCGACGTATCGTGGCTGCTGACCGTCGGCGACCGCGTGCTGAGCGGCGAACGCCTCTATGTCGACGTCGCCGAGGCCAATCCGCCCTTTTCGACTTGGCTCTATCTGCCATTCCTAATTCTTGAGCGGTTGACCGAGTTTTCGGCGGAGCTCTGGGTGGGGCTCGGCATGGTAGTGCTGGCAATCGGTTCGGTCTGGCTTTCAGCTCGAATCCTCGTACGTGCCGACCAAACGCTGACGCGATTCGTCTGGGCAGTTCCGGCCCTGGTGTTTCTTCTGCTTGCGCTGTCGCCGGCGGATTTCGGCCAGCGCGAACAAATCGCAGTCATCTGCCTTTTGCCTTGGCTGGCGCTGCTTGCGGCACGCGACCGGACAGCGGATTTCCGCGCCGGCAGCACGGCCGAGCGGCTTGCCGCCGGGATTGGCGCCGCGATTTTCGTCATGATCAAACCGCCCTTCAGCGTGCTGGCGCTGGCTGCGCCGGTGCTGGTCCTTGCCGCGCAGCGACGCTCGGCGCGGCCTCTGCTGACGACCGAGAATGTCTTCGGCGCTGTTTTGACCGTCGCCTATCTGGTCGTGCTTGTAGTCTTTATGCGGCCCTTCTTCACCGATGCCCTGCCTTTGCTGCGCGAGGTCTATTTGCCGATGCGCTTGCCGGTCGTCGACATGTTGATGCTCTTGCCGGTGAAGATTTTCGTGGCCATGGCCGCGGCAACGTTGGCCATGGCCTACCCTGACCGGCCCGATCGCGATGCGAAGGTTCTGCTGCTGGCAGGTGTTGGCTATGTCCCTGGGTTTGTCGTCTTGGGCAAAGGCTGGACCTATCAGGCGATGCCGTTCCTGACGCTCGGCATGTTGGCCTTTGTGCTCCAGTTTATCCGGTTGCGGCCACAGCGCGACCTGCCTGTGCTGGCAAGGGCGGGTGTCGGGTTCGGTCTGCTTTTGCTCGTAACGACCGTCGCGCCGCGGCAAGGCCTGGCATTCGTCGAACCGCGTGGCGATCTCGACGCGGCGACGGCCGCCATCAACCGGATCGCCGATCACCCGACCTTTATATCGATCGGCTCGGCGCTGCAGATCGGCAATCCGCTCGTCCGGATGACCGGCGCTCGCATGGTTGGGCGCCACCCGTCCGGCTGGATGGTCAATGATGCCCAGGTCCTGATCGAGTCTGGGCCGGATACCGCGACCCACCTCAGGCTCGAAGCCTTGCGCGCGGATTACACGCAGGCGATCGCCAGTGAGTTGGCCACGAAACGGCCGGATATCGTTGCCGATGACGGAACCGCAGGACCGGACGCACCGATAAAGCTCCATCTGACACAGCCGCACGCAACGGCGCCGTTGCGTGACAGCCCTTTGATCGCAAAGGCTTTGCAGGACTATCGTCTGCTCTATCAGAACGCCTCCGTAACCCTGTTCATCCGCAGCGATATCGCCGAACGCAATTAGGGCGGCACTGGCTTATCGAGATCAATTGGCGCTTAAAGGATGTCTCCTTTCTGGCTGCCCTGGCGGGACTGATGCTGGCCGGCGCGGGGGTGCGCCGCCCGTTTCAGGGAAGGACCGGCGCTTCTCGCGCTTGCGCCCGCCGCCTATGCGATGCCGGTGCTGTTTCCCGGCAATGTCTCAGCGAGCGTGAGCATATCGGCGTCGCGCTTTTCCTGCCGCTGATGCCGTGGTGCACGCGCGTGCTACAGCGCAACGCCGGAATTAGCCAGGCACGAGGACCCGCGACCGCCTCAAATTGATATGGCCGTCATTCTTCATACTTCCTGCGGCGAACGGAAGGCTGCGGCAAAGCCGCCGAGCCTATCGCTGCGCACGTATCTTGGAATTGTTTCAGGCTAGGGACGGTTCTCCCGAGAGTTCAGCCTTCCGGCCTCTCGTCCATATCGAATGCAGCATCCACGCGGCAAGAAACAGCGGGATCAGGACAGCGACGCAATATCCGCCCCAGGTGAAAAAATTCACGACGAAAGGCGCGAGCCAGCAAATCGCCAGGATCAGCCGAGGCGGCCTGGAAACCATCGCGGCGAGCATCGCCACCGCTACGGCCACACCGATCGTGTCGTAGGTATAGCCATAGGGCGTGGCAAGGATTGCGAGGACAGCGGTAAGCACCACGCGTTCCTGATGCGAGACCACGCGGCCCGGCCGCCAGAGCCAGATCGCCGCGGCGATGGACGCGATGGTTGCGACCGCCTGCACGCCATAGGCGGAGGTCACCCCGGCGCCGAAAGCTCTCGCCGTGAAGAACACCGTTATCGCGTTGTACTGATAGGGCTGCGGATAAGGCGCCTCCATGATCGCCGTCATCAAGGGGCGGGTTTCGGTCAGGAACAGGCGCCAGACATCGAAGCCAAAGAACAGGCCGGTGGCGAGGGCGATCACGACGCTGGTGCCGATCGCCGCGAGAATGGCGCGCCAGTTGCCGCTGGCGAGCAGGCAGAAGGGCACGAGAATGCCGAGATGCGGTTTGATCGTCAGCAGGCCGAACAGGATTCCGGCCAGCAGCGGACGCCTTGGCGCCACGGCGAGGCCTCCGATCAACAGCGCGGCGGTCAGCGCGCCGTTCTGGCCGAACAAGGAGTTCCAGATAACCGCCGGGCTCAAGACAATCGCCAGTTCCAGCGCCGCTCCGAGCTTCAGCGGCCGGACAGCCAGCCACAGGCACAGCACGGTCCCGACCGTCCAGATCAGATAGGCAGGCAGGATCGGCAAGGTGGCAAGCGGAACGCCGAGCAGGAGGATGTTCGGCGGATAGCTCCATTCCTGATTTGGAAGGTCGGGTGAGAACATCGCGCGCAGCGCCGCGCGGTAGGCCTCCACGTCGAAGAGAACGGCAACGTGGCCCTCGATGGCCATGCGCGAACCTGCCCAGAGGTTGGTGAAATCCCAGTAGGGGAGCCTGTGCGACAGCGCGGAAAAGCCTCGGCTGTCCAAGGTCCACAGAAAGCTCAGGTAGAACCAAGTCATCCATGCGGCGATGATCGACACGACCGTGACAATGGCCACGTCCAAAAGGCTCCTGGTCCTAATCCAATCCGGTTGCATGGCGATCTCGGTTATAGCAACCGCGATTGTAGCCCAGGTGTCCTTAAGATCG
Organism: Mesorhizobium sp. CA16; assembly: GCF_020165175.1. NCBI lineage: Bacteria > Pseudomonadati > Pseudomonadota > Alphaproteobacteria > Hyphomicrobiales > Phyllobacteriaceae > Mesorhizobium > Mesorhizobium sp. CA16. The sequence continues at coordinate 43,134 of NZ_JAIUHP010000015.1, read as the reverse complement.
TCTTGCCCCAATATGCTCAGCCAGGCACCGTCACCCGCCGCAGCGTCAGATTGATGCGGCCGCCGTTCTTCAGCAGCGCCGACGTCGCCGGATAGATGCGGTCGACACCGTGGAAGGCGAGGCGGCCTTCGCCGCCAAGCACGACGACGTCGCCGCTCTTCAGCCTGAACGACTTGGTGCCGCCATCGCGCCTGTCCTGGCCGACCCGGAACAGGCAGTCGTCGCCCAGCGAGACCGACACCACGGGCGCGGCGAAATCCTGTTCGTCGCGGTCCTGATGCAGGCCCATTTTGGCATCCGCCGAATAGAAGTTGACCAGGCACGCCTCGGGCGGATGCGGATAGGCCGAAACCTCGCGCCATAATTCCAGCAGGGCTTCCGGGATCGCCGGCCACGGCTCGCCGGTCACCGGATGCGTCGGCTGATAACGATAGCCGCGCTCCTTGTCGGTCACCCAGCCAAGCGCGCCGCAATTGGTCATGCGCACGCTCATCTCCTTGCCGGTGCGCGGCATGGCCGGCACGTAGAGGGGTGCGGCGTGCACGACGCGCCTGATCTCCTCGACCAGCGCTTCCTGGGCCGGGCGCGCGAGGTAGCCCGGCATATGGCGGACGCCTTTGGGCAGAACGAGCATGGATCGATCCGTTGCTCCCTAGAGCCGGATGGTTTCGGGTCTGTTCGACATGAAATCTGAATCCGTCTCTAAATCAGAGAGATAGGGCATGATGTCCCGAAAACCGCTTCACACTGGTCGGCATCATGCTCCAAGCCATGCCATCCTTCAAAGAAGGCGGCGACCCGAAACCAGCGGCTTTGGCCGGATCAGTCGCTTTCCACCCGACCGCGCAGCTTCTTCACCGTCGACCGGCCTGCCTTGCTTTTCAGGCGGCGCTCCACGGCGCCTTTGGACGGCCTGGTCTTCTTGCGCGGCGGAGGCGGCGGCTCGGCCGCCTTGGCGATCAATGCAGTCAGCCGCGCCCGCGCGTCGGCGCGGTTCTGCTCCTGGGTGCGAAAGCGGCCTGCCTCGATGACGATGACGCCGTCCTTGGTGGCGCGCTGGCCGGCCAGCTTGATGGCGCGCTCGCGCACGCGCTCGGACAGGCCGGACGCGTTCGCCGCGTCGAAGCGCAGCTGCACGGCGGTGGCCACCTTGTTGACGTTCTGGCCGCCCGGACCGGACGAGCGGATGAAGTCCTCATGCAGGTCGCCAGGATGGATGACCGCTTCGCCGGAGATGATGATATCGTCGTCGCTTGCCATGCACGCACTCATGACGCGACGGCGGCAAAAAGAAAAGGCCCGGCGCGAGCCAGGCCCTGGAGGAAGACATTGGCAGTGACTGCTATTCAGCCGCTTCCTGCATCCGCGGCGCCGCGCCGAGGATGGTCGCGTCGACATGGCGTTCGAACTTCTCGAAATTGACGGCGAACATGTTGACCAGCTTCGCGGCCTGGCGGTCGTAACCGGCCTTGTCCGCCCAGGTCGAGCGGGGGTCGAGAATGGCGCCGTCGACACCCGGGACCGCCACCGGCACCTCAAAGCCGAAATTGGCGTCGGTGCGGAACTCGGCCGACTTCAGCGAACCGTCGAGCGCGGCGCCCAGCAACGCGCGCGTCACCTTGATCGGCATGCGGCGGCCGGTGCCGTAGGCGCCGCCGGTCCAGCCGGTGTTGACCAGCCAGCAGTCGACGCCATGGCCGGCGATCAGCTCGCGCAGCAGATTGCCGTATTCGGATGGATGGCGCGGCATGAACGGGGCGCCGAAGCAGGTCGAGAACGTCGCCTCCGGCTCGGTGACGCCCTTTTCCGTGCCGGCAACCTTGGCGGTATAGCCCGACAGGAAGTGGTACATCGCCTGCGCCGGCGTCAGCCTGGCGATCGGCGGCATGACGCCGAAGGCGTCTGCGGTCAGCATGATGATGTTCTTCGGATGCCCGGCGCGGCCGGTCTTCGAGGCATTGGGGATGAAATCCAGCGGATAGGCGCAGCGCGTGTTCTCGGTCAGGCTGCCATCGTTGAAATCCGGAACGCGGCCGGCGTCGAGCACCACATTCTCCAGCACCGTGCCGAAGCGCTGCGTGGTGGCGAAGATCTCCGGTTCGGCCTCCGCCGACAGCCTGATCGTCTTGGCGTAGCAGCCGCCCTCGAAATTGAAGATGCCGTGCGGGCCCCAGCCATGCTCGTCGTCGCCGATCAGCGTGCGCGACGGGTCGGCCGACAGCGTCGTCTTGCCGGTGCCGGACAGGCCGAAGAAGACGGCTGCGTCGCCGTCCGCACCTTCATTGGCGGAACAGTGCATCGGCATCACGCCCCTTGCCGGCAGCAGATAGTTCAGCATGGTGAAAACCGACTTCTTCATCTCGCCGGCATAGGAGGTGCCGCCGATCAGAACGATCTTGCGGGTGAGGTCGACCGCGATCACCGTTTCGGTGCGGGTGCCGTGACGGGCCGGATCGGCGCGGAAGGAGGGCAGGTCGATGATCGTAAGCTGCGGCACGAAACGCTCGATCTCCGCGGCTTCGGGACGGATCAAAAGATTGCGGATGAACAGCGAGTGCCAGGCGAATTCGGTGATGACCCGGGTCGGCAGCTTCAGATTGGCGTCGGCGCCGCCGACGAGGTCCTGCACGTAGAGGTCCTTGCCGGCTGCATGTGCCTTGAAATCCGCCAGCAGCGCTTCGAACTCACCCGGCGAGATCGCCTTGTTGTTGTCCCACCAGACCTGGCCGCCGGTCGCCTCGTCGCGCACGACGAATTTATCCTTCGGCGAACGCCCGGTGTGCTGGCCGGTCTCGGCGACCAGCGCGCCCTGCGCGGTCAACCTCGCCTCGCCGCGCCGGATCGCTTCCTCGTAGAGTTCGGCCGCGCCAAAATTATAGCGTACCATGCTCATTGTCTTCAGGCCGATCGCGTCGATGGCGCAGTCGGGGTTGCGTTTGCCGGCTTCCGACATCAAATTTCCTCTCTGGATTTGGCCGCATCTGACGGGTTACTTCCCGGAGCCCGCGCTGGGGCCGTCAGGTTCAGAACCAGAAAAGCCGAATGATATCAAATCATTAATCGATTTAAAAAATTTGAAAGTTGTTTAAATCGTTTATATGTGCAAAAAACCGTAGAGGTTGCCCAAAGGATTGGCAGGCTCGGTTCGTCCAATCCCACTATGGGTGCGATGGCGTGTGACGGCAGGCCGCCCGTGACTTCGGACAAGGCCCGTGCCACATTTTGTACCCAATTTGTCCTGCAAAAGCCCCTTCTCGACGACAGAAGGGACAGCTCATGAGGGAGCCGCTTGAAATGGCAACAATCGCGCTTGTCGACGACGACCGCAACATTCTGACCTCGGTGTCGATCGCGCTCGAATCCGAAGGCTATCGGGTCGAAACCTACACCGATGGCGCGTCGGCGCTGGAAGGCCTGGCGGCACGGCCGCCGAACCTCGCCATCCTCGACATCAAGATGCCGCGCATGGACGGCATGGAGCTGTTGCGCCGCATGCGCCAGAAGTCGGATCTCCCGGTCATCTTCCTGACGTCGAAGGACGACGAGATCGACGAGTTGTTCGGCCTCAAGATGGGCGCCGACGACTTCATCCGCAAACCGTTCTCGCAGCGCCTGCTTGTCGAGCGCGTGCGCGCAGTGCTGCGCCGCACCAGCGCCCGCGAGGCGGCGGCCAAGGCGCCCAGCCAGCAGGCCCGCTCGCTCGAACGCGGCCAGCTGGTGATGGACCAGGAGCGGCACACCTGCACCTGGAAGGGCGAGCCGGTGACGCTGACGGTGACCGAATTCCTCATCCTGCATTCGCTGGCGCAGCGCCCCGGTGTGGTAAAAAGCCGTGATGCGCTGATGGATTCAGCCTATGATGAACAGGTCTATGTCGACGACCGCACCATCGACAGCCACATCAAGCGGCTGCGCAAGAAGTTCAAGGCCGTCGACGACGACTTTGAGATGATCGAAACCCTTTACGGAGTCGGGTACCGGTTCCGCGAAGCTTGAGATAGGCAGTAGGGAAGAGTCAGTAGTCAGTTTTGAATGATGCGGGCGGCCACCCATAGCCGAAGTCAGCCAACCACTTCCCTACTGCCTATTCACTACTCACTAACTAAACAGGGCCTGCTATTCGATGGCAGTGGAAGTAGAGCGAGGCAGACGGGCGGGCGCGGCAAGGCGTCCGCCGCGGATCGTGCCCGCCTTCGTTTCGAAAATCACGGTGCCGATGCGCCGGTTTCTCGGCCATCACATCTTCTCCAGCCTGACGCGGCGCATCCTGTTCCTCAACCTGGCCGGCCTCGCCGTGCTCGTCACCGGCATCCTTTACCTGAACACCTTTCGCGACGGGCTGATCGACGCGCGCGTCGAAAGCCTGATGACGCAGGGCGAGATCATCGCCGGCGCCATCGCGGCTTCGGCGACCGTCGAGACCGATTCGATCAGCATCGATCCGGAAAAGCTGCTGGAGCTGCAGGCGGGCGAAAGCCTGGGGCCGGGGTCGGACCAGCTCGACAACCTCGATTTCCCGATCAATCCCGAGCGCGTCGCGCCGGTGCTGCGACGCTTGATCTCGCCGACGCGCACCCGCGCCCGCATCTATGACCGCGACGCCAACCTGCTGCTCGATTCGCGGCATCTTTATTCGCGCGGCCAGATCCTGCGCTACGACCTGCCGCCCGTCGACGAGGAGCAGCCGGGCGTCGTGGAGCGAGTGGAGAAGTTCATCTTCGACTTCTTCCGCAACAAGGACCTGCCGGTCTACCACGAGCAGCCCGGCGGCAACGGCGCGGCCTTTCCCGAAGTGGTCAAGGCACTGACCGGCAGCCCTTCGACCATCGTGCGGGTGAGCGAGCAGGGCGAACAGATCGTCTCCGTCGCGGTGCCGATCCAGCGCTTCCGCGCCGTGCTCGGCGTCTTGATGCTGTCCACCGAAGGCGGCGACATCGACAAGATCGTCGCGGCCGAGCGCAAGGCGATCCTGCGCGTGTTCGGGGTGGCGGCGCTCGTCACCGCGATCCTGTCGATGCTGCTCGCCTCCACCATCGCCAATCCGCTGCGCCGGCTTTCAGCCGCCGCCGTCAGGGTGCGGCGCGGCGTCAAGAGCCGCGAGGAAATCCCCGACTTTTCCGATCGTCAGGACGAGATCGGCAATTTGTCCATTGCCGTGCGCGATATGACGAATGCGCTGTACGCGAGAATCGAGGCGATCGAAAGTTTCGCCGCCGACGTGTCGCATGAGTTGAAGAACCCGCTGACGTCGCTGCGCAGCGCCGTGGAAACACTGCCTTTGGCGAAAAACGATGCTTCTCGCGCGCGCCTGATGGAGATCATCCAGCACGACGTGAGGCGGCTCGACCGCTTGATCACCGATATCTCGGATGCGTCCCGCCTCGATGCCGAGCTGGCGCGCGACGATGCCGCGACCGTCGACCTGAAGAAGTTCATCACCGATCTCATCGCCGTCTCGCGCGAGACGACGCGCAACAAGAAGGCTGTCGAGATCGACCTCAAGGTCGCCAAGCTGCCGGCCGGCGCCAAAGGCTATTTCGTTGTCGGCCATGACCTCAGGATCGGTCAGGTCATCACCAACCTGATCGAGAACGCGCGTTCCTTCGTGCCGGACGAGCATGGCCACATCGCGATCTCGCTGGCGCGCGCGGGCAAGTTCAACATTATCACCGTCGACGACAACGGCCCGGGTATCCGGGCCGAGAAGATCGACCGCATCTTCGAGCGCTTCTATACCGACCGGCCGGCCGGCGAGGCGTTCGGCCAGAACTCCGGCCTCGGGCTGTCGATCAGCCGCCAGATCGTCGAGGCACATGGCGGCACGCTGACGGCCGAGAACATCCCAGGCACCAAGCCCGGCGAGATCAAGGGCGCGCGTTTCGTGGTGACGCTGCCGGCGGAAGGCTGATCGCCGAACCGACATGCCAAGCGCCGCCGCAAAGCCCCGCAACATTCATGGGACGGCCATACTGGTCGGCGAGCGCGGCGTGCTGATCACCGGGCCGTCCGGCGCCGGCAAGACGACGCTGGCGCTGGCGCTTGTCGATCATTGCCGCGCGCAGGGCGTTTTTGCCCGGCTGGTCGGCGACGACCAGTTGTTTGCGGCCGCGCACAGCGGCCGGCTGGTGTGCCGCGCGCCGGCGAGCATCGCCGGCCTCGCCGAGGTGCACGGCATCGGACCGCGGCCGCTGGCTTTCGAACCGGCCGCCGTGATCGACCTTGTGGCGCGGCTTGTCGAACCGGCGGACATGGCGCGTCTGCAGGACGAGACCACGGAGACGATCGGCGGATGCCGGCTGCCCCGCGTCGATGTCGCCCGGCGAAATGTCACCGCCGCGTTGCCCATGCTGATGGCGCGGCTGTCGATCCAGCCTTTTTCATGATCCGGCCCGGGTTTTTTGCTGCGATGCGTCAAAATGGCCCGGGCCGCCGCAATTTTGGGCTTGTCAACCGGCCGTGCGTCGACAAGATAGCGCTCCCGCCGCCTGGAATGGCTGGCGAACATAAGATACGCCTGTGAAGCGGCGATGACGGGAGCCACCAGAGAATGATCGGACTCGTGCTCGTGACGCACGGTCAACTCGCTACCGAGTTCCGACATGCCGTAGAGCATGTCGTCGGGCCGCAAGACAATTTCGAAACCGTGGCGATCGGCGCCGACGACGACATGGAGCAGCGCCGGGCCGACATCGTCGACGCGGTCGCGCGCGTCGACACCGGCGCAGGCGTCATCGTGCTCACCGACATGTTCGGCGGCACGCCTTCCAACCTCGCCATCTCGGTGATGGAATCCGGCCGCACGGAGGTCATCGCCGGCATGAACCTGCCGATGCTGATCAAGCTCTCCTCGATCCGCAAGGGCGACAACATGGCCGCCGCGCTCGACGAAGCGCAAGCGGCCGGCCGTAAATACATCAACGTCGCCAGCCAGCTCCTGAGCAGCAAATGAACGCATCGGCGCCGCGGACGGATGAGGTGGTGCGGGAGTTCCCGATCATCAATCAGCGCGGCCTGCATGCGCGCGCTTCGGCCAAGTTCGTCCAGGTCGCCAGCGGCTTCGACGCCACCATCCATGTCGAGAAGGACGGCGTAAAGGTCGGCGGCACCTCGATCATGGGGCTGATGATGCTGGCGGCGAGCCCAGGCTATTCGATCCGCGTCATCGCCAGCGGCCCGGAAGCCGTGCCGGCCATGGACGCGTTGGAGCAGCTGATCGCCTCGCGTTTCGGCGAGGAAATCTAGTTCCTCAGCACAGGGATTTTTGCCGGTCGGCTCTGTTTGCGTTGGCAGGCGGCATGCCTTGGCGATTGGCCGAAACGCCCTCGCGTCGTTGCGGCGGCTTCAACCAATCCCCGGCGTTTGCGCCGATTTCACGGAACATCTCGCTTCGCAGAAGACATGCACGAATAAAGATTTCTTTATGTCCCATTGTCGTATGGCGGCCGATCTGCTAGTCAGGCCGGCAACCGCGCCCTCCCATGCGCCTCCCGGCGTCGGCGCGCCTTGAGAAAAAATCACACCGGAGCACTGCCATGACGGGTAGCAAGGACTATGTGGTCGCCGACATCTCGCTTGCCGGCTGGGGCCGCAAGGAGATCGAGATCGCCGAAACCGAAATGCCGGGCCTGATGGCCTGCCGCGAGGAGTTCGGCGCCAAGAAGCCGCTGAAGGGCGCGCGCATCACCGGCTCGCTGCACATGACCATCCAGACGGCGGTGCTGATCGAGACGCTGAAGGCGCTGGGCGCCGACATCCGCTGGGCCTCCTGCAACATCTTCTCGACCCAGGACCACGCGGCCGCGGCCATAGCCGAGGCTGGCATTCCGGTCTTCGCCATCAAGGGCGAGTCGCTGGAAGACTATTGGGACTACACCGACCGGATCTTCCAGTGGACCGATGGCGGTACCTCCAACATGATCCTGGATGATGGCGGCGACGCCACCATGTACATCCTGCTCGGCGCGCGCGCCGAGGCCGGCGAGGACGTGCTGTCCAATCCCGGCAGCGAGGAGGAAGAGATCCTGTTCGCCCAGATCAAGAAGCGCCTGAAGGCTTCGCCAGGCTTCTTCACCAAGCAGCGGGAAGCGATCCGCGGCGTCACCGAGGAGACCACCACCGGTGTCAACCGTCTTTACCAGCTGCAGAAGAAGGGCCTGCTGCCCTTCCCGGCGATCAACGTCAACGATTCCGTCACCAAGTCGAAATTCGACAACAAATACGGCTGCAAGGAATCGCTGGTCGACGGCATCCGCCGCGGCACCGATACCATGATGGCCGGCAAGGTCGCGGTGGTCTGCGGCTATGGCGACGTCGGCAAGGGCTCGTCGGCCTCGCTGCGCGGCGCCGGCGCGCGTGTGAAAGTCACCGAGGTCGACCCGATCTGCGCGCTGCAGGCGGCGATGGACGGCTATGAGGTGGTGACGCTGGAAGACGCCGCCCCGACTGCCGACATCGTCATCACCACCACCGGCAACAAGGACGTCGTCACGCTCGACCATATGCGGTCGATGAAGGACATGGTGATCGTCGGCAATATCGGCCACTTCGACAACGAGATCCAGGTGGCGGCGCTGCGCAACCTGAAATGGACCAACATCAAGCCGCAGGTGGATTTGATCACCTTCCCGGACGGCAAGCGTATGATCCTTCTGTCCGAGGGCCGCCTGCTCAACCTCGGCAACGCCACCGGTCATCCGAGCTTTGTCATGTCGGCCTCGTTCACGAACCAGGTGCTGGCGCAGATCGAGCTTTTCAGCAAGCACGGCCAGTACGAGAACCAGGTCTATGTGCTGCCCAAGCACCTCGACGAGAAGGTGGCGCGGCTGCATCTCGACAAGCTCGGCGCCAAGCTGACGGAGCTGTCCGGCGAACAGGCCGCCTATATCGGCGTGACGCCGCAGGGTCCGTACAAGCCTGAACACTACCGCTATTAACCAAAGCGAAATTATCTACCATATATTGAAGCCGGATGGTTGACTTTCCATCCGGCTTTATTTTTTGCGCCAATGATTCTTCACGCCGATTCCAGCAAGCGTTATTGTTGTGATTCGCGGTCCGGGGACATGTTGGGCCGGGGACGCATCAGGGCGGTCTTGCATTCAAGCGGCGAAGAGGACCAAGACATGCCGGGGGATTACCCGCCACGCGCGGGAAAGGCCGTTTCCGGCGGCCATGAGGATTCGAATGATGCCGGCCCCGGTGTGAGCCGCGGCGATTTTCGTGCCGGCTCGCGGCTGGCCTCGCTGCTTGCGAGCTCGATGCTTGCCGGCCCGCTCCTCGCCTTTGCGGCCCACGCCGAGACGGGCATTCCGGCAAAGGCCGCGGCGCCGGTCAGCACGCTTGAGGTCATGCAGCTTGCCATGTTCGTGGGCGTCATGGGCGCGGCGCTGGTTTCGGCCATCTTCCTTATCCGCGAGCGCGCACGCACCGCCTCGCAGAACCTGCAGCTCAGGGCCCGCATCGCGGACGTCAACGCTGCGCTGCAGCGTTCCGAGGCGCTGCTCAATCTGCGCGACCAGCGCCTGATCGTGTGGACAACGGACAACAAGAAACCCGAGCTCATCGGCAGCCTGCCGCTGGAAAGCGGCGCGCCTGACGACAGGTCCGCCTTCCTCGCTTTCGGCCGTTGGCTGATGCCGCGCTCGGCGGCGGCGCTGGAGCACGCGGTTGCCGGCTTGCGCGAACAGGCGAAGACCTTCGATCTGGTCATCGAAACGCAGGCCGGCGTGCCGCTGGAGGTGCATGGCCGCAAGAGCGCGGCGCATGTGCTGGTGCGTTTCGTCTCGCTGTCGGAGACGTTGCGCAACCAGGCCAGGCTGAAGATCGAGAACCAGCGGCTCAGCGCCGACTACGACACCTTGATCGGCCTGCTCGACGCGTTGAAGATGCCGGCATGGCTGCGCGGCGCGGACGGGCGATTGCAATGGGTCAACCGCGCCTACGCCGAGGCCGTGGAAGCAGGAAGCGCCGCCGCGGCCGTGCGCGACGCGACGGAATTCCTTGGCGGCCAGGCGCGCGATCAAATCGCCGAGCAGCATAAGTCGCACCCGGTCTTCGAACAGACGCTATCCACCGTGATCGAAGGCGATCGCCGCATGTTCGCGGTCACCGACTTCGCCGGCGCCGACGGTTCGGCGGGGCTCGCCTGCGACACCAGCGCGGCCGAGACGATCCGCGCCGAATACGAGCGGACCGTGCGCAGCCATGCCGACACGCTCGACCAGTTGAACACCGCCGTGGCGATCTTCGACACCGAGGAAAAGCTGCGCTTCTTCAACCAGGCCTTCCAGAAGCTGTGGGGTCTCGACTCGGGCTTCCTGCTCAGCGCTCCCTCCAACACGCTGCTGCTCGACAGGCTGCGCAGCGAAGGCAGGATCGCCGAGCAACCGGAATGGCGGCGCTGGAAGGAAAACCTGCTCAGCGCCTATCGCGCCGTCGAATCGCAGGAACACTGGTGGCACCTGCCGGACGGCAAGACGATCCGCGTCGTGGCGAACCCGCAGCCGAAGGGCGGCGTCACCTGGGTGTTCGAGAACCTGACCGAAAAGATGGACCTCGAAAGCCGCTACCAGACCGCCGTGCGGGTGCAGGGCGAGACGCTGGACAATCTCGCCGAAGGCGTGGTCGTGTTCGGTCCGGACGGGCGGCTGCGCCTGTCCAACCCGGCCTTCGTCGCGCTGTGGGGGCTGACGATGGAAGCGGTCAAGCCGAACGTCCATGTTTCGGCGATCCGCGACCTGTGCGACCAGCGCGCCGCGAACAGCCCTTGGGGCGGCTTCGTCGCCGCAGTCACCGGCTTCGACGACGAGCGCCGCGACCGTCGCGGCCAGATCGAGCTCGTCGACGGGACGGTGCTGAGCTACGCGGTGATCCACCTGCCCAACGGCCAGGTGATGATCACCTTCGTCGACGTCACCGACACCGTCAATGTCGAGCGGGCGCTGAAGGACAGGAACGAGGCGCTGGAGAAATCCGACCAGCTGAAGAACGAATTCGTGCAGCACGTTTCCTATGAGCTGCGCTCGCCGCTGACCAACATTATCGGCTTCACCGAGCTTCTGTCGCTGCCCGCGACCGGGCCGCTGACGCCCAAGCAGCGCGAATATGTCGAGCATGTCGGCTCGTCGTCATCGGTGCTGCTCACCATCGTCAACGATATACTCGACCTGGCGACCGTCGATGCCGGCATCATGCAGCTCGACATCTCCGAAATGAACATCGACCGGACGATCGCCGCGGCCGCCGAGCTGGTCGCCGACCGGCTGGACGAGCACCGGATCAAGCTCGAGATCGATGCGGCGGAGGCGCCGGCGAGCTTCCATGGCGACGAGACTCGCATCCGCCAGATCCTCTACAACCTGCTCAGCAACGCGGCCAATTACGCACCGGAGGCAAGCACGATCCGGCTCACCTGCCGGCGTCTCACCGACGGGGTCGAGTTCTCCGTGCATGACGACGGTCCTGGCATGCCGCCGGACGTGCTGGAATCGGTCTTCCGCCGCTTCGAGCCGCGCGCCAATGGCGGGCGGAGGCGCGGCGCCGGGCTGGGGCTCTCGATCGTCAAGAGCTTCGTCGAACTGCATGGTGGAACCGTGCGCATCGAGACCGGCCAGGACAGGGGCACCACGGTAATCTGCACCGTCCCGGACAAGCCTTCCGGAATCCCCGATACGCCGGCGGGCATCCGCGACGCGGCCGAGTAGCGCGGACTATATGGCTGGACCAGTGTTGGAACGTTTTCTCGCCGACGAGGCGGCCACGGCAAGGCTTGGCGAGGACCTCGCCATGGCGTTGCGCGCGGGCGACGCGATCGCGCTGAAAGGCGATCTCGGCGCCGGCAAGTCGACGTTGGCCCGCGCGCTGATCCGGGCGCTCGCCGACGACGCCAATCTCGAAGTGCCGAGCCCGACCTTCACCTTGGTGCAGAGCTACGAGACGCGCGTTCCGGTGCACCATTTCGACCTCTATCGGCTGTCCGCGCCGGACGAGCTCGACGAGCTCGGCCTCGACGACGCGCTAAGCCAAGGCGCGGCGCTCATCGAATGGCCGGAACGGGCCGCAGACCGCTTGCCGGAAACGGCGCTGTGGGTCGATCTTGCCGAGCAGGGCGAAGGCCGCGTGGCGCGGCTTTCCGGGCAGGGACCGATCTATGATCGCGTGGCGCGATCGCTCGCGATGCGCGATTTCCTGGCCTCTGCCGGATGGGGCGAAGCCAGCCGCCGTCATTTCGTCGGCGACGCCTCCGCCCGCTCCTATGAGATCGTCTCGCTGCCCGGCCAAGCGCCGCGCGTGCTGATGAACTCGCCGCGCCTGGTGCTCGGGCCGCCGGTTCGCGACGGCAAGCCCTATGCGGTGATCGCCCACACGGCGCAATCCGTCGCCGCCTTCGTCGCCATCGACCGGGCGCTGCTTGGGGCCGGCGTCAGCGTGCCGGCGATCCATGCCCAGGATCTCGACCAAGGCTTTCTGCTCATCGAGCATCTCGGCTCGGAAGGTTTCCTCGGTCGCGACGGCCAGCCTATCGCCAAACGCTATGAGGCGGCGGCCGAATTGCTGGCCATGATGCATGGCAAGGCCTGGCCTACGCGCTTGGAAGCGGCGCCCGGCGTATTTTACGACGTGCCGCCTTTCGACCGGGAAGCCATGCTGATCGAGGCCGACCTTCTGGTCGACTGGTATGTCCCCTGGATTACCAGCGAACCGGCAAACGACGCGTTGCGGGAAGGCTACCACAAGGTATGGAACGCACTTCTCGATCACCTGGCAGGCAGCGAATACACGCTGATGCTGCGCGACTTCCATTCGCCCAACATCATCTGGCGGGCCGAGCGCGCCGGCCTCGACCGGCTGGGCATCGTCGATGTGCAGGACGCGCTGGTCGGGCCTGCCGCTTATGACGTCGCTTCCTTGGCCATGGATGCGCGCGTCACCGTCTCGCCCGAGATCGAGCGGCGCACCGTCGCGGCTTATGTCGCGGCGCGGCGCGCCGCCGGCGCTTTCGACGAGGCCGGCTTCGCCGAGGCCTATGCGATCATGGCCGCGCAGCGCAATTCGAAGATCCTCGGCATCTTCGTGCGGCTCGAAAAGCGCGACGGCAAGCCTTACTATCTGAAACACCTGCCGCGCATCCGCGATTATCTGAGGCGGGCGCTGACGCATCCGGCGCTTGCCGGCCTGAAGGATTTCTACATGGCCCACGGCCTGCTTGAGGAACGGGTCCCATGAAGCCGACGACTGCGATGGTGCTGGCGGCCGGACTCGGCAAGCGCATGCGGCCGATCACCGACACGATGCCGAAGCCGCTGGTGAAGGTCGCCGGCAAGACCTTGCTCGATTGGGGGCTGGACAGCCTGGAAGCCGCCGGCGTCGCCAAGGCCGTCGTCAACGTGCACTATCTGCCCGAGCAGATCGTCGCGCATGTTGCCTCTAGGCGCGCACCGAAGATCGTCATCTCCGACGAGCGCGAGGCGCTGCTGGAATCGGCTGGCGGCATCGTCAAGGCGCTGCCGCTTCTGGGTGGCGAGCCCTTCTACATCATCAATGCCGATACCTTCTGGATCGACAGCGGCCAGCCCAGCCTAGAGCGTCTTGCCCTTGCATGGGACGCCGCGAGAATGGATATTCTGCTGATGCTTACCGATCTCGACTCAGCGACCGGGCATTGCGTCGGCACCGATTTCCTTGTTGCCCCTGATGGAGCTCTACGGCGCTCGAAAGGCGATCCGGCGGGCCTGATCTATGCCGGCGCCGCCATCATCCATCCGCGCATCTTCAAGGATGCGCCCATGGGCTCGCATTCGCTCAATGTCTATTTCGACAAGGCGATCGCCACAGGGCGCCTGTTCGGCATGAAGATGAACGGACGCTGGATCACCGTCGGCACTCCGGACGCCATTTCGGCGGCCGAGGCAGCCGTGGCCGGTGCCCTAGCGAAGGCGGTATGAGCGGCACGCGCCGCGTCTTTTCCATTCCGCCCGGAGCGCCGTTCCTGCCGACGCTGGCGGGGGCGTTGCTCGACGGGCGCCTGATCCCCGGCTTCCGCTTCGACGGCGACCCGCTGGCGCTTGCCGACGCCACCATTTATGTGCCGACGCGGCGCGCGGCGCGTGCGCTGCGCGGCGCCTTCGTCGATGTTTTAGGGAAACGCTCCGCCATCCTGCCAACGGTGCGGCCGCTCGGCGAATTCGACGAGGACGAGGCGGCCTTCGACGCCGAAGCCGCGCCGGCGATAGATCTGGCGCCGCCGATCGCCGCGCAGGAGCGGCTGCTGTTGCTGGCGCCGCTGGTGCGCGCCTGGAAGGAAAGCCTGCCGGCGCATGTGAGAGAGCGGTTCAACGAGGAATTCGTCGTGCCGACCTCGGCCGCCGACGCCATCTGGCTGGCGCGCGACCTTGCCCGGCTGATGGATGAGATCGAGACCGAGGGCACGGATTGGGCGAAGCTCGCGACGCTGGTCACCGGCAATCTCGCCGGCTGGTGGCAAGTGACGCTCGATTTCCTCGGCATCGTCACCGACAACTGGCCGGAACTGCTCAAGGAGCGCGACCGCTCCAATCCAGCCGCGCATCGCAGCGCGCTGATCCGGCTGGAGGCGGCGCGGCTGAAGCGCACTCCGCCGGCCGGACCGGTGATTGCCGCCGGTTCGACCGGCTCCATCCCCGCCACTGCGGAACTGCTTGGCGTGATCGCCGGCCTGTCCAATGGCGCCGTCGTGCTGCCCGGGCTCGACCGCGAGCTCGACGACGCATCCTTCGCGGCGATCACGGCGCCTGGCGCGCGCCCGGCAACGCTCGGCCACCCCCAATACGGCCTCGCCAAGCTGATCGGCGGCATCGGCATTCCGCGCCGCGACGTCGAGGACCTTGTTGCGGCGCCATCGCCGCTCGCGTTGCGCGCGGCCCTGGTAGGCGAGGCGCTGCGGCCGGCCGAAACCACCGAATACTGGACCGAGACGCGGTCGCGCTTCACGGCACTCGACATCGAACATGCGCTGGCCGGCGTGACGCTGGTGGAAGCGGCGAACGAACGCGACGAGGCGGCGGCAATCGCCATCGCGCTGAAGCGCGCCGTGGAGGTCCCGCGCAAGCGCGCGGCGCTCGTCACCGGTGACCGAGCGCTCGCCCGGCGGGTTTCGGCCGAGCTTTTGCGTTTCGGCGTCGTCGCCGACGATTCCGGCGGCGCGCCTTTAATCAATACACCGGCCGCCAGCCTGCTCAGGCTCGCGCTGAGCGCCGCCTTCCGGCCCGGCGATCCCGTCGGCCTGCTTGCCTTGCTCAAGCATCCGCTGCTCGCGCTCGGTCTCGAACGCCAGGCCATGCGCAAGGCTGCCGAGCTCGTCGAGCTGGTGGCGCTGCGCGGCGGCACGGGCCGGCCTGATGTCGCGTCGCTCGGCGCGCTGTTCGAGACACGGCTGGCGGAACTGAGCGGCGACACAAGGCAGCCTTTCTGGTTCTCGCGCTTGACCGTGCGCGGCATCGAGCAGGCCCAAGATATGCTTAGCCGCCTTACCAAGTCGCTGTTGCCGCTCACCGCGATGCGCGACGAGAAAGGCGCCGATATTGCGACGCTGACGCGCGCAAGCGTTGTCGCGCTGGAGGATCTGGGCCGCGCCGTCGACGGCGACCTGGCGGAGCTCTATGCCGGCGATGCGGGCGAGAAACTCGCCGAGCTGCTTCGCGGGCTGGTGGCGGCATCGTCGCCCTTCACCTTCGCCGCTTTGGAGTGGCCCGACGTGATGGAGGCGCTGATCGCGCCGGAGACGGTCAAGCCGGCGCAAGGCACCGATCGCAACATCGCCATCTGGGGCGCGCTGGAGGCTCGGCTGCAGCATGTCGACATGCTGGTCATCGGCGGGCTCAATGAAGGGGTTTGGCCGCGCAAGCCCGAGAGCGACCGCTTCATGTCGCGGCTGATGAAGACCGGCATCGACCTCGAGCCGCCGGAGCGGCGCATCGGCCTTGCCGCGCATGACTTCCAGATGGCGATGGGCACAAAAGAGGTCGTGCTGACGCGTTCGGCCCGCTCCGGCGACGCGCCGGCGGTGCCGTCGCGCTGGCTGCAGCGCATCCTGACCTTCCTCGGCAAGGAGCCGGCGGCAGCACTTCGCGGCCGCGGCGACGCGCTGCTTGCCTGGGCGCGCGCGCTCGATGCCGGCGAGAAGAAGGATTTTGCCTCGCGCCCGCAGCCGAAGCCGCCGCTCAGCCTGCGTCCGCAGCATTTCTCGGTCACCGAGATCGAGACGCTGCGCCGCGACCCCTACGCGGTCTATGCGCGGCGCATCCTCGGCCTGGTGCCGCTGGAGCCGTTGATCCGCGATCCGGGCGCGGCCGAACGCGGCACTTTGTTCCACGAGATCCTGCATTTGTTCTCGCGGCGGGTCGAGGATCCGAGGGCGCCGAACGCGCTGGCCAGCCTCATTGAAGCGGGCCGTACCTGCTTTGCCGACGCAAAGCTTCCGCCGGATATCGAGGCTATCTGGTGGCCGCGTTTCGAAAAGCTCGCCGAAAACATCATCGAATGGGAGCATGGCCGCGCCGATGCGGTCGCAAGGCGCTATGCCGAGGAGCGCGCCGAGAAGACGGTGGTCGGCCGCACCGGGGTGACGCTCTCCGGCTATGCCGATCGCATCGACCTGCTTGCCGGCGGCATGGCCGACATTCTCGACTACAAGACAGGGTCCTCGCCCTCGAAAGCGCAGGCGCACACGCTGCTGTCGCCGCAGCTCGCGCTGGAGGGCGCGTTGCTCAGGCGCGGCGCCTTCAAGGAACTCGGCATCCGCGAACCCTCGCAGCTCGCCTTCGTGCGGCTGAAGCCGAATGGCGAGGTATTCGAGGAATCGATCCTCGACTACAATCGCAAGTTCCGCACCGCCAACGACCTTTCCGAGGAGGCCTGGGCGCGGCTGGAACGGCTGCTCTTCCATTATGCCGACCCGACCACCGGCTATCTGTCGCGCGCGCTGCCCTTCCGCGAGGGCGAGGCCGACGGCGACTACGATCATCTGGCGCGGGTGCTCGAATGGTCGGCCGGCGGCGCCAGCGAGGACGAGGCGGAGGGATGAAATATCCGATCCCCTCCGATACCGCCGCCAGCCAGGCGCGCGCCTCTGATCCCGCCTACTCCGCCTGGGTGTCGGCCAATGCCGGTTCGGGCAAGACGCATGTCTTGGCGCAGCGCGTCATCAGGCTCCTGCTCAACGGCACCGACCCGTCGAAGATCCTGTGCCTCACCTACACGCGGGCTGCCGCCGCCAACATGTCGAACCGCGTGTTCTCGACCCTGTCGGAATGGACAGCGCTGCCCGATGCGGAACTGGCGATCAGGATCGCGGCGCTGGACGGCCGCGGCGCCGACCGCGACATGATGCGGCGCGCGCGCCGGCTGTTCGCCGAGGCGCTCGAGACGCCGGGCGGGCTGAAGATCCAGACCATCCACGCTTTCTGCGAATCCGTGCTGCACCAGTTCCCGCTCGAAGCCAATATCCCGGCGCATTTCGAGATGCTCGATCCGCAGATGGAGGCCTCGCTGTTCGCCGATGCCCGCCGCGACATGATCTCCGGCGCAGGCGCCGGCGTCGAAGGGCTGGCGGAAGCCTTTGCCACCGTGCTGGAACGCGGCGGCGAGTTCGGGCTCGATACGCTGCTTGCCGAGATCGTCGGCAAGCGCGATGAACTGCGCGGTTTCATCGCCAAGTTCGACGAGGATCGGGACTTCCGGCCGCTGTTCGCCGAATTCGGCTTCAGGCCTGGACAGACGGCCGAGGACATCGCTGCTTCGCTGTGGCCGCTGCCTGGCTTTTCGCCTGGCCAGCTCGCTGAATTTGCCCGTGCCGCCGAGGCAGCCGACGCCAAGCAAGTGTTGAACAATGTGCTGCCCTATGCGCAGAGCGCCTTTGCCGAGGCCGATCCGATCCGGCGGCTGCGCCTGCTCGCCAAAGCATTCCTGCGTGCGGACGGCGACCCCTACGATCCGCCCAAAATCTTCAGGAAGGCGCTGATCGACCGCCTGCCCGACCTGCCGGACCGCTATTTCGTGGTGGCGAAGGCAATCCTCGACGTAACCGACCGGCTGGCGCTGTTCCGCATGCTGGAAGGGACAGCGGCAGCACTGACCGTCGTCGGCTGGCTGATCGCGCGCTACGAGCAGTTGAAGCGCGGGCGGGGTTTCCTCGACTTCAACGATCTCATCACCCGCACGGTCAGTCTCTTGTCGCGACCGGATGCCGGACCATGGGTGCAGTTCAAGCTCGACCAGGGCATCGACCACATCCTGCTCGACGAGGCGCAGGACACCAGCCCGGACCAGTGGGAAGTGGTGAAGAAGCTGACGGAAGAGTTCTTTGCCGGGCTTGGCCAGCGCGAAGCGGTGCGCCGAACTGTCTTTGCCGTCGGCGACGAGAAGCAGTCGATCTACTCCTTCCAGGGCGCGGCGCCGGATTCCTTTGCCGAAAGCCGGCTGTTGTTTGCCGGCCGCGTGCGCGACGCGGAGGCCGCCTTCGCCAATCTCAAGCTCACCTGGTCGTTCCGGTCGAGCGACGACGTGCTGGCTGCGGTTGACCGCGTCTTCGCCGAACCCGGTGTCAGGCGCGGCATCAGCCACGATCCAGACCCTCTGAGTCATAAGGCGATCCGCAATGACGCGCCGGGCTATGTCGAGGTGTGGCCCTCGGTCGGCGCCGAGATGGTCGAGGAGCCCGACGACTGGACCTTGCCGGTCAACCACGCCAGCGCGCCCGCGGTGCGCGTCGCCGAGCATGTGGCCACCACCATCCAGACCTGGCTGCGCAACGGCGAGATCATCGAGGGCAAGGGAAGGAAACTGACCGCCGGCGACATCCTCGTCCTGGTGCGCAAACGCGACCGCTTCGTCCATGCGCTGTCGCGCAGCCTCAAGAACCGGCAGATCCCGGTCGCCGGCGCCGACAGGCTGAGCCTGCCCGGCCATATCGCCGTGCAGGACCTGATCGCGCTCGGACATTTCCTGATCCAGCCGGAGGACGACCTGTCCCTGGCCGCGGTGCTGCGCAGCCCGATCTTCGAGGTCTCCGAGGAGACATTGCTGACGCTTGCCGGCCAAAGGCCGAAGGGCCAGTCGCTGATCGCCTCGCTCAGGCAACATGCGGCCGAGGATGTTTCCCTCGCCGCTGTCGTTAGCCGGCTCGACGGCTGGGCAACCGAAGTGGCCTTCAAGCCGGTGTTCGAATTCTACGCCGCGGCACTGGCACGCGACGGGCTGCGGCGCAGGATGACGGCGCGGCTCGGGCCGGAGGCTGGCGACATCCTCGACGAATTCCTGAGTTTTTGCCTGGCCGAGGAGCGGGCTGGACTGCCGGGGCTGGAATCTTTCCTGTCGACGCTGGAAAATGCCGGTCCCGAGATCAAACGCGAGATGGATCAGACGCGTGACGAGGTCCGCGTCATGACCGTGCATGCCGCCAAGGGTCTCGAAGCGCCGGTGGTCTTCCTGGTCGATGGCGGCTCGGCGCCGTTCAGCGACCAGCATCTGCCGCGGCTGATGCCGTTCGAGAGCTCGGGCGCGCAATGGAAAGGCAAGGGCTATCTGTGGCGCTCGGCCAGCGATGTCGCCAATGGCGTCTCGAAGGCGGCCTCGGTCCGGGCGCGCGAACTGGCCGACGACGAATACCGGCGGCTGCTCTATGTCGGCATGACGCGTGCCGAGGACCGGCTGGTCGTCTGCGGCTATCACGGCAAGCGGCAGCCCAGCACCGGCACCTGGCATTCGATCGTCAGCCGGGCGTTGCTCGGTGCGCCGGAGAGTTCGGAGCGGCGGCATCCGGCGACTGCCGAGGTGGCCGTGCACCGGTTCCACATGACGAAATTGCCGCCGGTGGCGCTGACCAGCGTCGACGAGGCAGGGCCGTTCGAGCACGTAGCGCCGCTGCCTGAAAACCTGTTCCGGCCGCTCCCGCCCTATGAGGAGCTGCCGCGGCCGCTTTCGCCTTCCGGCGCTTCGGCGTTGATCGACGAGGCGAAAGAAGCCGTCCCCGACACGCGCTCGCCGGTGCTCGACGCCGCCGCCGAACCCGGCTTTGCGATCATGCGCGGCCTTGCCCTGCACAAATTGCTGCAGATGCTGCCCGGCATCGCGGAGGAGGAAAGGCGGGGCGCCGCCGAGCGCTACCTGGCGCGCGCCGGCGCGGATTGGCCGGATGGCGAGCGCGACAGGGCGCTGGACGCCGTGCTCTCCATCCTGTCCGACACCCGCTTCGGCGCGCTGTTCTCGCCATTCTCCCGAGCGGAGGTCGCCGTCATGGGCAGCCTCGAGGTGAAGGGCAGGCTGCGCTCGATCTCCGGCAAGATCGACCGGCTGGCGGTCGCGCCCGAAAAGGTGTCGATCATCGACTACAAGACCAACCGGCCGGCCCCCAAAGACCTGGCGGAGGTGCCGCCGGCCTATGTGCTGCAGCTTGCGCTCTACCGCGCTCTGCTCCAGCCGCTCTATCCGGGCCGCGAGGTGACGGCGGCGCTGCTGTTCACCGAGGCGCCGCGACTGATCGAGCTGCCCGCCCCCGCCATGGATGACGCCCTTGCCCGACTCACGGCAGCGTGACACAAGAACTGCTTGAACATCGCCGCCACAACCACCACATTTGGTGCAACCCGAATTTTCGAAAGGATTTCAGCATGGCCACCGTCAAGGTCGACAAGGGCAATTTCCAGGCCGATGTGCTCAACGCCAAGGAGCCGGTCGTGGTGGATTTCTGGGCGGAATGGTGCGGCCCGTGCAAGATGATCGCTCCGGCGCTGGAAGACATCGCCAACGAACTCGGCGCGAAGATCAAGGTGGCCAAGCTCAACATCGACGAGAACCCGGAGCTTGCCGCGCAGTACGGCGTGCGCTCGATCCCGACGCTGATGATTTTCAAGGGCGGCGAAGTGGCCGACATGAAAGTGGGCGCCGCGCCGAAGACCGCCCTGTCGCACTGGATCAACGGCAGCCTCGCCTGAGCCAATCTGAAGTTTTCAAGATCCAAGCCCGGCCATCGCGCCGGGCTTTTCTTTGGCGTCATGGCTCGTCGCGCTCTGGCTCTCGCCTGCGGGCACTCCGTGTTCTCTGTTCGCAGGAAAGGGAGAGCTCCATGACCGGAACCGCCAAGGCCATAGTTCACGTCGACAATGAGCGCGTCATCGTCACCGAATACCGCTTCGCGCCGGGCGCCAACACCGGCTGGCACCGCCATGGCCACGACTATGTCGTCGTGCCGCTGATGGACGGCAAGGTGAAGCTGGTGACCAAGGACGGCGAATCCTTCGCCGAGATGAAGCAAGGCGCGCCCTATTTCCGCCGGGAAGGCGTCGAGCACGACGTCATCAATGCCAATGACGGCGAATACGCCTTCATCGAAATCGAGCTGAAGTAGGCCGGCCGTGATTGCCGGCTTGCACGTTTCCTTTCCGGCCTCGTGCGGGATGTCGTGGGTCTAACGCCTGTCCTCGCCTTTGCCGGTTTTGCGGCGGTGGCCGCTTATGTCCAGACCCTGACGGGCTTCGCCTTCGGCCTGGTGATGATGGGCGCGATTGCGCTTGTCGGCTTGCTGCCGCTGCCCGACGCAGCCGCGATGGTCGGCATGCTGACCTTGGTCAATGCCACGCAGATGCTGATCCAGGGCGGCTGGCGCGAGATTGCGCGCCGGGAGCTGCGGCTTATCCTGGTCGCAAGCCTCCCTTCGCTGCTCTTGGGGTATGCCCTGTTGGAATGGCTGGCGGACACGCGGGCCGACCTGCTGAAAATCGGACTCGGTCTGGTCATCATGATGTCCAGCCTGCAACTGGCCATCAGGCCTGCCGGCTTGGCAAAACGATCATCGGACGCGAGTTTCGTCGGCTTCGGTGTCGTTTCGGGCCTGATGAGTGGGCTGTTTGCGACTGGCGGCCCACCGCTCGTTTATCATCTCTTTCGCCAGCCAATGCCGCACAAACGTGTCCGCGAAACGCTGGTCGCCGCTTTCGGCGCCGCGCAGGTGGTGCGGCTTATCCTGGTGACGGCAAGCGGCAACCTGCCGACCATGTCGCCTGTCGCGCTCGTCGTCGCCATACCGGCCGTAATGCTGATGACCTATTCGGCACGCCGCTGGCCACCGTCATTGTCGCAAGGGACAATGCGAAAGATCGTCTTTGTTCTGCTTTTCCTGTCAGGGCTCTCGCTGGCGCTGCCTGCCGCGATGCACCTTGCCGTCTAACTTCAACTGCTCATGCGGGCGACGTGTCGCTCCAATTTACCAGTCGGCGACACGGTCGCCGCCGGTGAATTGCGCGCTTTTGGCGGTGTATTCGAACAGCTCGATCTTCACGCCGTTGGGGTCGGTGATCCAGGCCTGGTATGTGTCGTCGCAGGCGAGCTTCTTTGGCGTGACAGCGATGCCTTTCGACCGGATATGAAGGATCGCCGCATCGATGTCTTCCACCTCAAGGCAGAGGTGGTTGATCTGGTTCGCCTCGCTGTAGCTGGATTCACGTTTCTCGAACACCTCGACATGGCTGCGGCCGCCGCAGTCGAGGTAGAAGCCGAAGATCTTGCCGTCGCGCAGGAAATTGAACCGCGTGTCCATGCCGAGCACGTCACGATAGAAGCAACGGGTCGCCTCCAGGTCGTGCGCGAAGATGCAGACATGAGCGAGCTGCTTCACCTTGATCATGGCCGGTTCCTTTCGGCCCCCGCCGAAATCCGCAACGCTGTCCCGGTTTCGCCTCAGGTCGGCGGCGTGCCGTTCTCGGCCAGCACGGCGCCGGCGAAATAGAGCGAGCCGCCGATCAGGATGCGCGGCGCCGGGCCATCCCAAGAGTCGCGCAACAGCATCAGCGCGTTGGCGACGGAGCTGACCGGCTCGGCCGACAGGCCGGCCTCTTCGGCACGCAAGGCCAGCTCGTCGTTGGGAACGCCGGCGTCGCTGCTGGTTACCGGCACGGTGTAGACGTGGCGGGCAAGCCCCTTGAAGGCGCTGAAATAGCCCGTCTGGTCCTTGGTGTTGATCATGCCGGAGATCAGGACCAGCGGCCGCGGGTTCTTTTCCTCCTGCTCGGCCAGCGCCTCGGCGACGACGATGCCGGCACCGGGGTTGTGGCCGCCGTCCAGCCAGATCTCGGCGCCCTTCGGCGCCAGGTCAACCAATTTGCCTTGGGTCAGCTTCTGCATGCGTGCCGGCCAGGCGACATGGGTCATCGCCCGCTCGGCGGCGCGGTGGCCGATCTCGAAGCCGGCCGCCTTGACGGCAGCGATCGCCGCCGCGGCGTTGGCGTATTGATGGCGCCCCGGCAGGCGCGGCGAGGGCAGGTCCATCAACCCGTCCCCGTCCTGATAGACCATGCGGCCGTTTTCCTCGAAGGCGAGGAAATCCTGGCCATAGACCACGGTCGGGCAATCCAACCGCTCGGCCGACTCGATCAGCACCTGAAGCGCAGTGTCGCTTTCCTGGGCGCCGATCACCACCGGGCAGCCGCGCTTCATAATGCCGGCCTTCTCGGCGGCGATCAGCTCGACGCGGTCGCCGAGATAGGCTTCGTGGTCCATCGATATCGGCATGATCACCGAAACCGCCGGCTGCTTGATGACATTGGTGGCGTCGAACCGGCCGCCGAGGCCGACCTCGATGATCGCCGCCTCCGCCGGATGCTCCGAGAACAGGATGAAGGTGACGGCGGTGAGGATCTCGAAGACGGTGATCTTCTGGCCGCCATTGGCCTCGGCGACACGCGCGATGGCCTCAGCGAAAATATCGTCCTCGACGAGCTTGCCGCCGCCTTCGGCCGCCAGCCGGTAGCGCTCATGCCAGTTCACCAGATGCGGCGAGGTGTGGACGTGGACAAGGTGGCCGGCGGCCTCCAGCAGCGCGCGCGCGAAGGCGGCACATGAGCCCTTGCCGTTGGTGCCGGCGATGTGGATGACCGGCGGCAGCCGATCCTGCGGATTGCCGAGGCGCTCGAGAAGCCCCGTGACGCGGTCCAGCGAAAGGTCGAAGCCTTTCGGATGCAGCCTCATCAGATGTTCGATTTCGCGTTCGGCGGAAAGCGTTGTCATGATGGAATCCTAGAGCGGTTCATCATCTCATGGAATGCAGAACCGCTCTCTCTTTTTTGTTGGCGCAATTCCAAACGGAAACCGTTCCACACTTTTCCTGGAATTGCTTTGGCGGGCGGTTCCCGAAACCGGGAATCGGTTCGAACGAGCCGTGCGCAAATCAGAGGCTACAGCACGCAACAGGCGGCGCAACTCGCGGTTCGCGGCAAGCGATGTCGCGCCAAGCCGATATATCGCTTCAGGCCGACATCGCGTCAGGCTTGCGCGCGCGCCTCGGCATTGACCACCGCCGGCGGCAGGATCTCCGGCTCCAGCGGCTTCTCGGCCTCCGGCATCTTGAGCATCATCTTCAAGAGACGGGAAATGGTCCGTCGCATCTCGAGGCGCGACACGACCATGTCGACCATGCCGTGTTCCATCAGATACTCCGCGCGCTGGAAACCGTCGGGCAGTTTTTCGCGGATGGTCTGCTCGATGACGCGCGGGCCGGCAAAGCCGATCAGCGCCCCGGGCTCGGCGATGTGGACGTCGCCCAGCATGGCGTAGGAGGCGGTGACGCCGCCGGTGGTCGGGTTGGTCAGCACCACGATGTAGGGCAGGCCGGCTTCCTTCAGCCGATCGACGCCGATCGTGGTGCGCGGCAATTGCATCAGCGACAGGATGCCTTCCTGCATGCGGGCGCCGCCGGAAGCGGCGAACAGGATCAGCGGCCGCTTGCGCTGCAGCGCGACCTCGAAAGCATGCACGATGGCTTCGCCGGCGGCCATGCCGAGCGAGCCGCCCATGAAGGCGAAGTCCTGCGCGGTGACGATGACCGGCAGCCCGTCGATGGTGCCGGCGCCGTTGAGGATCGCATCCTCGAGGCTGGTCTTGGCCTTGGCCTCCTTCAGGCGGTCGGTGTAGCGCTTCTCGTCGCGGAACTTCAGCGGGTCCTGGACGACCTTCGGGTTTTCCAGCACCTCGTATTTGCCGTCATCGAAGAAATATTTCAGCCGCTCCTTGGCCGAGATCTTCATGTGGTGGCCGGAAGCCGGGATGACGAACTGGTTGGATTCGAGATCCTTGTGGAAGACCATCTCGCCGGTCTCGGGATCCTTGATCCAGAGGTTTTCCGGCATGTCGGTGCGCCGGCCGAGCATCGAATTGATCTTCGGGCGGACGTAATTGGTGATCCAGTTCATGGCTTCGGCTCCTGTCCTGGAAAGGACTTCAAGCAATTCCAGGGAAAGTCTGTGGGGTTTTCCGGCCGGAATTGCTCAAGAACAAATAGTCGGGCTATTCGGCGGCAGCAAGGCGGGCCGAGCGCACGCCCTGGGCAAGACCGCTGACCAAAGTGGCGACGGCTTCGGCCGGATCGGCTGTTTTGTCGCCCTTGGGGCCGAGCACATTGGCGACCGCATTGACAATCGCGGTGCCGACGACGACGCCGTCGGCATTGGCGCCGATCACACGCGCCTGCTCGGCGGTCTTCACGCCGAAGCCGACGCAGACCGGCAGGTCGGTGTGGCCCTTGATGCGGTTGACGGCCGCGGCCACCTTGCCCGTGTCGGCCAAGGCCGAGCCGGTGATGCCGGTCATCGAGACGTAGTAGACGAAGCCGGAAGTGTTTTCCAAAACCTTGGGCAGGCGCTTGTCGTCGGTGGTCGGCGTCGCCAGGCGGATGAAGTTGACGCCGGCCTTCAGCGCCGGAATGCAAAGCTCCTCGTCCATCTCCGGCGGCAGGTCGACGACGATCAGTCCGTCGATGCCGCTCGCCTTGGCGTCGGCGAGGAAGCGGTCGACGCCATAGATGTAGATCGGATTGTAGTAGCCCATCAGCACGATCGGCGTCTCGTCGTCGCCGGCGCGGAAGTCGGCCGCCAGCTTCAGCGTCTTGACCAGTGTCTGGCCGCCCTTCAGTGCGCGCAGGCCGGCGGCCTGGATCGCCGGGCCATCGGCCATCGGGTCGGAGAAGGGCATTCCCATCTCGATAATGTCGGCGCCGGCTATCGGCAGCGCCTTCATGATTGACAGCGAGGTGTCGTAATCGGGGTCGCCGCCCATGAAATAGGTGACCAAAGCCGGGCGGCTTTCGGCCTTGAGCTTCGCCATGCGGCGATCGATGCGGGTGGTCATTGTCAGATCTCCATGCCCAGCATGTTCGCCACCGTGTGCACGTCCTTGTCGCCGCGGCCGGACAGATTGACGATGACGATCTGGTCCTTGTCCATTGTGGGCACAATCTTCATCGCATGCGCGATGGCATGCGCCGATTCCAGCGCCGGGATGATGCCTTCGACACGGGTGGTGAGCTGGAAGGCTTCCAGCGCCTCGTCGTCGAGGATCGGCTCATACTGAACGCGGCCGGAATCGCGCAGCCAGGAATGCTCGGGGCCGACGCCCGGATAGTCGAGGCCGGCCGAGATCGAATGGCCGTCGAGGATCTGGCCGTCCGAGTTCTGCAACAGATAGGTGCGGTTGCCGTGCAGCACGCCGGGCTTGCCGGCATTCATCGAGGCGCAATGCTCGACGCCGTCGAGGCCGCGCCCGCCGGCTTCGATGCCGATGATGCGGACGTCCTTGTCGTCGAGGAAGGGATGGAACAGGCCGATGGCGTTGGAGCCGCCGCCGATGGCGGCAATGATGACATCGGGCAGCCGGCCCTCCTGCTCCAGAATCTGGGCGCGGGCTTCCGTGCCGATCACCGACTGGAAGTCGCGGACCAGCTCCGGGTAGGGGTGCGGGCCGGCGGCGGTACCGATCAGGTAGTAGGTGTCCTCGACATTGGTGACCCAGTCGCGCAGGGCCTCGTTCATGGCGTCTTTCAGCGTGCCGTGACCGGCGGTGACCGGCCGCACCTCGGCGCCGAGCAGCTTCATGCGGAAGACATTCGGGCTCTGGCGGGCGACGTCGGTGGCGCCCATGTAGACGACGCAGGGATAGCCGAAGCGCGCCGCGACGGTGGCCGAGGCGACGCCATGCTGGCCGGCGCCCGTCTCGGCTATGATGCGCTTCTTGCCCATGCGCTTGGCAAGCAGGATCTGGCCGAGGCAGTTGTTGATCTTGTGCGAGCCGGTGTGGTTCAGGTCCTCGCGCTTGAAATAGACCTTTGCGCCGCCCCCGAGGCCCTTCGCCGAGGAAACCTCACGAAGATGCTTGGTGAGGCCCTCGGCGAAATACAGCTTCGACGGCCGCCCGGCATAGTGGGTCGACAGGTTCTGCAGCTCGGCCTTGAACTCGGGATCGGTCTTGGCCTTGTTCCACTGCTCTTCCAGATCGAGGATCAGCGGCATCAGCGTCTCGGCGACGAAGCGGCCGCCGAAAATGCCGAACATGCCCTGCTCGTCGGGTCCGGTGCGGAAGGAATTGGGCATTGCCGGCTTGTTCATCGCCGATCTCCTGATGTGAATTGTATTCAGGCGGCGCGGTCGTCGCGCGCGGCCCTGACGGCCCGGAAAAACTGCTCGATCAGCGCCGGATCCTTGACGCCCGGAGCGCTTTCCACACCGGACGAAACGTCTATTCCGGGCGGGTCGGCCTGTCTCAGGGCATCGCCGATATTGGCGGCGTTGAGCCCTCCGGAAAGCATGTAATCGAGCCCGGCGTCAAGGCCGGCAAGGATGCGCCAGTCGAAGGAAACGCCATTGCCGCCCGGCAGTTGCGAGCCCTTCGGCGGCTTGGAATCCAGAAGGAATCGATCGGCGATGCCGATAAAGGATTTTATGCGGTCGAGATCCGCCGCCTCGCTGATGGGCAGCGCCTTCATCACCGGCAGGCCGTAACGCCCCTTGATCTCGGCCACGCGCTCGGGCGTTTCCGAACCATGCAATTGCAGCATGTCGGGCTGCATTTTCGCGACGATCTCATCGAGAAAGGCATCATTGGCATCGACGCTGACGGCTGCCGCCAGGGCCTTGCCGCGCGCCGCCTGACGCAAACGGCCGGCCTCGGCGGGCTCGACATAACGCGGGCTCTTGGCGAAGAAAATAAAGCCGACATGGCTGGCGCCGCCGGCGAGCGCGGCGGCCATCGCGGCGTCGGTCTTCAATCCGCAGATCTTGATGTCGAGCGTCATGGCGCGGGCTTGGCACGAAACGGGAAAAGAGTCGAGAAAAAGCATGCTGTTGCCGGTCCGGCGGAAAACACTACCTTCATATAGGAACCACAGGCGGGAGCAGAATAATCATGGCCGACCGGACCGTCGCCGAACTGAAGCAGAAGATCGCGCAGGCGCGCGAGGTGATCGCGCATCTGATGGACAAGGCCGCCTTCAACGGCGCCGAGGCGCATCGGGCTCTGGATTATTTCGGAAGCGATACGTTCGACCGGGATTTTTTGCCGTGGCCGCATACCGAGGAAGGACTGCGGCCGGAAGAGCTGAACGCGGCGAATGATGATTGAGGGGGCGCTAGTAGGGCGCCACCTCTCCTTCGTCATCCTAGGGCGGAGCGACGCGAAGCGGCGCGCAGACCCTAGGATCCATGCCGTTACATCGGCCCAAGAGTGCAGCGATAGAGAATAAAACGCCTTTCCGGGACGCCTCCCGCCAAAGGCAAAGCAATTTCTGAACCGCTACGGCGTTCGCACGTCACGGCATGGATCCTAGGGTCTGCGCGCGTCGCTTCGCTCCTTGCTTCGCCCTAGGATGACGAAGCTGAGATGGCTCGGCTAATCTCCAGCGTTTGCACTAGCAGTGACGGCGTTCTCTGCATTGTCATCCGCTGGAGTTACTCAAACACAATCGCCTGCAAGGCGCCGCCGTTGCGCTTCAGCCAGTCCTTGCAGCGGTCGGTATCCGGGCAGAGTTTTTCGCACAGCTTCCAGAATTTCGGGCCGTGGTTCATCTCCTTGAGATGCGCCACCTCATGCGCCACAAGGTAGTTTATCACCGCCGGCGGCGCCATCATGATGCGCCACGAGAAGGAGAGATTGCCCTCCGAGGTGCATGACCCCCAGCGGCTGGAGGTATCCTTATACCTTATCGCCTTGGCCCGCTTGCCGATCGTTTCGGTGTGCTTGATCACCAGCCTCTCGATCTCCTTCTTGGCCTCGCGCTTGAGGTAATCCCCGATGCGGCGCGGCAAATGGATACGCTCGCCATGGACGATCAGGAGCGGGCCGCGATCGTCGCGCGCGACGGTGACGGTGCCGCGCCGAGAAGGCTCGTGCACGATCCGGTGAGGCACCCCCCGGATCGGGATCCGGATGCCTGGGCGCACCTGCGGTCTCGTCGGCACCTTGGCCAGCCGCTGCTCCAGCCAGTCCTGGTGGCGGTCGAGGAATTTCTCCACCTCGCCGCGGCGCAGGCCGGGGGGCACGGTGACACGCAGGCCCTGGCCGCCGGAATCGATGCGCAGCGTGAGCCGCCGGGCCCTGGCGCTCTCAACGATCTTGAGCGGCAGCGTGCGGCCGGCGACGCAATGCTCGCGCTCGACGACAGGCGTAGGCTTTGGCTTGGTCAGATTGCGAAGGAAGCCGAGGGTCATGGCTGGACGATACGCGATTCGAAAAAAACGGCCAGTGGAGGGAAGCTACATAGAGAACAAAAAAGAAACGGCGCCGCTAAACGCGACGCCGCATATCATACCGAGACGTGTCGCCGGATCTCAGTCGTCGAGCAGGTTGGTACCTTTGCCGCCCTCCGGACCCGCCTTGTCGCTCGAGCCGGTCGAGCTCGGCGCGGTCGACTTGTTGCGGTTGGCCATGAAGCGATCGAACTCTTCCTGGTCCTTGGCGCGGCGCAGTTCGCGGGCGTACTCGTCGAACTCGGAGAGCATCTCGTCGAGCTTGCGGCGCTCTTCAGCGAGGCGCTCCAGCTCCTTCTCGCGCCAATCGTCGAAGGCGACGTTGCCGGTGCGGGCCGAGCCGTGGCCCCAGCGGGCCGCCTTCTCGGAGCGACGACGGCAACCGGCGAAGATGCCGTCCGTGGCGCGGTTGACGTCGCGCTTGAAGCCTTCCAACCGATCGCCCCAGATGATGTAGGCGAGCATGGCGAAGCCGAGCGGCCAGAACACCATGAAGCCGATGACCATCAGCGCGATGGTGGCCGGCGTCCAGGCCGGACGGATCAATGCACTTGTGTTCATTTTCTCCCAATCCTTCCATTGGAGACAGCCAAACCGGCTGCGTGGAATCGAAATGGGAAGGCGAAATCGGCGATTCAAGACAAACCCCGCCAAAACCGGCGAAGCACCTGAAATGATTATCGCTTTTTGAGCTTCTCCAGGAAAAGCACTGCCATTCCGGCGACCAGCCCCCAAAATGCCGCGCCGACGCCAAGGAGCGTGAGTCCCGAAGCCGTCACGGCGAAGGTGACGGTGGCCGGCATGCGTTCGGCCTCGTCCTTCAGCGCGATCGACAGCGCGTTGGCCAAGGGCGCCGTCAAGGCGAGCCCCGCGACCAGCACGATCAGGCTTTGCGGCAGGACGGCGAAGATCGCCACCAGCGAGGCGCCGAAGATCGCGAAGATGAGATAGGCGAGCGCGTAGAACGGCCCGGTCTTCCAGCGTTCGGCCGGGTCGGGATGGACATCGAGGCCGGTGCAGATTGCGGCCGAGATCGCCGCGAGATTGGTGGTCGCGGCGCCGAACGGCGCCGAGAGCAGCGAAAACAGGCCGGTGACGCCGATCAGCGGACCGGGCTCCGGATGGTAGCCCGCTGCGCGCAGCACCGCGAGACCGGAAAGGTTCTGCGAGGCCATGGTGACCAGATAGAGAGGCAGGGCGAGGCCGATGATCGCCGATGCGGTGAATTGCGGCGCAATCAATGTCAATGTCGACAGTTCCGGCGCCGGCAGGCTGCCGACGCGGCCGGTGAGGAAAGCGGCGAGGCCGCCGCCGATCAGCACCACCAGCACCGACAGAGCCGGATTGAACAGGCGGATGACGAAGAAGGCGGCGATCAGCGGCAGGATCAGCCAAGGGTCGGCGGGAATGGCCTTAGCCGCATTGACGGCGAAGCTGACCAGGATGCCGGCCAGCATGCCGGACGCTACCGAGGCCGGGATTTTCGCGATCAGTCTGGTCAAAGGCTTGAACAGACCGGTGGCGACCAGAAGGACGCCGGTGACCATGAAGGCGCCGACGGCCTGCGGCATCGTAAACCCGCTGGAGGCCGCGATCAGCGCCAAGCCGGGCGTCGACCAGGCGGTAATGACCGGCATCTTGGTGCGCCAGGACAACCACAGACACTCAACGACCATGGCCAGGCAGATCGCCGTCACGCCGCTCGCGGTCTCGATCTGCGTAGCGCCGACCGCCTTGGCGGCGGCAATAACCAGGGCCAGAGTGCCGCCGAAGCCGACGATCGCCGCGACGAAGGCGGATATCGGGATGGAGATGCGCATTATCCGGCCGCCCGCTTGACCATGTCGCCGACGGCCCGCTTGAGCATGTCGAGATCCTCGGGGCGGGACAGGCGATGATCGCCGTCCGGGATCAGCGACAGCGTCACATCGTCGGCGGGCAGCATGGATGCGAGCTTCAAGGCATGGCCGGACGGCACGTCCGGATCGGCCAGGCCCTGCAGGATGTGCACCGGGCAATGGGTGTCGATCGGCCCGGTCATCACCCGATTGGCGCGGCCGTCCTCGATCAGCGCGCGCGTGTAGATATAGGGCTCGTCCGAATAGTCGGACGGCTCGGCGAAGAAGCCTTTTTCCCTCAGATCCTGCCGCTGCGCGTCGGTCAGCACCGGCTCGATCAGCTCGACGGTGAAATCAGGCGCCGGGGCGAGCAGCACCAGACCGGCAACCCTCGTGTCGCCCGCCTTGCGCAGTTCCTGCGCCATGCGCAACGCGATCCACGCCCCCATCGAGGAGCCGACCAATACCTGCTTGCCCTTGCTGAACCGGCGAAAGACGGCGAGACTCTCGGCCAACCACTTCGAGATTGTGCCGTCGGCGAATTCGCCGCCCGACTCGCCATGGCCAGAATAGTCGTGGCGCAGACAGGCGTGGCCTTCGCTCGCAGCCCAGGCGGCAAGCGTCTGCGCCTTCGTGCCCTGCATGTCGGACTTGTAGCCGCCGAGCCAGACCACGCCGGGCGCCGCGCCCGGCATCTGCCTGACGGCGATGCCCGACCCGTCCACATCGATGAAAACCGGAGCGCTGGCGGCCATGAGCTTGTCCTTCCCGCCGGTCTTTTGGCACAGGCGGTGGTTCAACGAAAAGTGCTCGCGGCGTTTCTTTGCTTGGTGCAGACAATTACCAGGCAGCAGGTGATTTTGCGGCGCGGCTATGCTATTGACTCACGCCCCGCGCTTCCCACATAGGCGCGTCCATCTACTTTTGTCTAAAGAACCCAGAACGAAACGGCCGAGGAGACCACGACCATTCGCAGACCTTTCAAAGCAGCGGCACCCACCAAGGACGGGCCGCGCTCCAACCGAGACATCCGGGTGCCCCGGGTCCAGCTTATCGACGCCGACGGCCAGAACCGAGGCGATGTTTCCATCAACGACGCGTTGCTGCTGGCCGAAGAGGCCGGGCTCGATCTCGTCGAGATTTCGCCCAATGCGGTGCCGCCCGTCGTCAAGATCCTCGATCTCGGCAAGCTGAAATACGCCAACCAGAAGAAGGCGGCCGAAGCGCGCAAGAACCAGAAGGTCATCGAGATCAAGGAGATCAAGATGCGCCCGAACATCGACAGCCATGACTACGAGACCAAGATGAAGGCCGTGCGGCGCTTCTTCGAGGAAGGCGACAAGGTCAAGCTGACGCTGCGCTTCCGCGGCCGCGAGATGGCGCATATGGAACTTGGCATGCAGCTTCTGAACAAGGTGCGCGAGGAAGTTGCGACGATCGCCAAGGTCGAGGCGGAGCCGAAGCTCGAAGGCCGCCAGATGATGATGGTTCTGGCGCCGCGCTGACCAGGGATGGCGCGGCCGCCAAAGCGTCGCGTCCATCACGGTTTCGAGAGTTGCCGGGCTCTTTGTATCCCGCTCTAAAATCCGCCCGAATTGCCGGGCACGGCGTCCCGACGATCGGCGGGGCGCCTGTTTTCAACCCGATCGCCAGCCACCTCGACGATCCCTTCGCGATCGCGAGCAATCGACGATCGGCTTTTGCCGATCGCGAACCAATCGACGATCGGATGGGTCATGGTCGATGAAGTGAAGGTCTCAGCCGACAACCAGACTGAGGGGTTGGGCGGCTACCAGCACATGCGCCGGATCGTGCTGGCGGTGCTGATCGTGGTGCTGTTCTGCGCGCTTCTGTTCGGCCAGTCTTCCTTTCCCCCGGACACGTCCGTGCACGAGTCGATCGAGATGTTCGGCGTGCTTTTGATCTTTCTCGGCATTGTCGGGCGGCTGTGGTCGACGCTTTATATCGGCGGGCGCAAATCGGCCGAGGTGGTCACCGGCGGTCCCTATTCGATCACCCGCAACCCGCTCTATTTGTTTTCGACCTTGGCTGCCGCCGGGGTCGGGGCGCAGATCGGCTCGTTCAGCGGCATCATCCTGTTCTCGCTGCTCTGCGCCGGCGCCTTCCACATCGTCATCCTGCGCGAGGAGCGTTACCTGAAGGAACTGCTCGGCGCGCCCTACCAGGCCTATCTGGCCAAAGTGCCGCGGTTCTTCCCGAATCTTGCGCTCTACCAGGAAGGCGATACCGGCAGCTTCAGGCCGCGCCTGCTCTTGAACACGCTGCTCGACGGCCTGGTGTTTCTGGTGGCGCTGCCCGCCTTTGAGCTGATCGACGGCATGCAGCAGTCGGGGGTGCTGCCGGTGTGGTTCACGCTGCCCTAAGAGTTGACGGACAGAAGCACTATCGAATTGCCGGGCTAACTTCCGAACATATTAATAGTCTGGCTACACGAATGGTGTAGCGATGATCGTGGCAAATAAAGCGCCGGGGGTGCACTGTGTCGAGCATCAGGTCGGCACCACCACATTTGCGAATGTTTTCCACACGGAGCAAAGCTTAGGATGAGGACTGCCGTTGCCGCCGTCGGCGGGCTCATTCTCCTGGCTTTGGCTTGGGTGACGGCGACCGCCAACCGCGAACACGCGACCGAGCAATTGTCCTTTACAAAGGACGCCTATGTCGATCACGGAACCTACTTCCGTCTGAAGGTGGACTTTGACTATAAGGGCGAACAACAACACTATGACATTGTTGTTGGCTGCAACGTCCTCAACATTCACTACAAGGATAGTTCCTCGACTTATGAAGCCGGTCTGATCCCAACAGTTTGGGGGCAGCGCATGGGCGACGGTAAGGCGGTGGTGGTTCGTGCGCCCGATGCCTGCCGTGGCGACACGACAGAAAACGGCGGCGTGCCCGCGGATTTTCTACCGGTGATGGTCGTCTATGAGAATGCCGACACCATGGCCTTCGGCACGGGCTATATGACTGACGACGCCTACCGAAGCCCGACATCGGTGCTGAGGTTCGACAAAGCGACGGTCGAGCGCGCTACGCGCGCCGAGTTCGATTCTTTCCGCGCCAATGGCCCACAGAACATCATCACGCGCAGCCAGTATCATTCTGCACAAAATGACTACCAGCTCGCACTTCTGGGCCTCCCGAGGAGCTATCTGGCGTTCGGAAGAAGTTGCTCCGCCTTTTCCCGCTGGAGACTGTCCGGGCCGGAGCGGGAGATCGTGCGCAAGTACCGGCCATCGACCGCTGCCCGCTACTGGACTATCTCCCAGACACTCTTGGACACGACCACCCAAGCCTCCCTTACGAGCGAAATTCGCGAAGCGCGAAAAAAGGCGAAAAAACAGACCCGCGACGATGGGCTGGCCCTAGGGGTAAATGGAGGCTTCTGGCAACCGGACTTCGGGGCACTGCGCCGCGATGGTACACAATTGGTGGGGCTGAAAGCCAGCAGCACCACAAAAGCTGCTGCGTTCTATCCGGCGGACACTTCGATGAGGCAAGACAAATGGCCTGTGGAGCGTACCGCGAGGATTGCCGCGTATGAAACCCTACAGTCGGTAAATACAACAAATATCGATGTCGACGACGGGCGGAACCGAGGCTTCGCTTATTGCTACCTAGGCGACCGGCCGCCAACAAAGGAATTGGGAGACAAGGTGTGGGCCTTGCCTGCGACCACGACCATCGATGGGAAAGATGTGGTAGCGGGTGCTCCGGAGCACTGGGGCTATGGATTTTATCGCGCCGAGCTCGTCTTCGACGGCGATGAATATGTATTGGAACGAGTTCTTTTCAACCTCGAGTCCACAAGAGGTGACGTGTGACTGATAAGCGCTGCGTTAGCACACTCCGATCTTCGGGAACCTGAGGCGGGCGCGCAGCTTCGGTGCGTGTAGCTTCAGGTGTATCGGCTTCAGGTGTTGCACGCCGGCCATCTTTGATCTATAGGACCGCCGTTCCAAGAAAACCGCCCGGCAGGGCATGCCGTGGCGGTTTCATTTGCTTTTCGGGCTTTGGTCGGCCCGAAGCGAGACAAGAAGCGCGATGGTGCGCCACCAATACGGAGTAGCAAAATGCCCAAGATGAAGACCAAATCGGCCGCCAAGAAGCGGTTCAAGATTACTGCCACCGGCAAGGTGCTGTCGGCTGCCGCCGGCAAGCGCCACGGCATGATCAAGCGTTCCAACAAGTTCATTCGCGATGCCCGCGGCACGATGGTTCTGGCTGAACCGGACGGCAAGAAGGTCATCAAGAATTTTCTGCCGAACGGCCTCTAATCCCTCGGCTTGGACAACGTTTTTAAGGAGATCATGACATGGCACGCGTAAAGAGAGGCGTTACCGCCCACGCCAAGCACAAGAAGGTTTTGAAGGCCGCCAAGGGTTTCTACGGCCGCCGCAAGAACACCATCCGCATCGCCAAGCAGGCGGTGGAGAAGTCGCTGCAATAC
The DNA here is from genome assembly GCF_020165175.1 of Mesorhizobium sp. CA16. NCBI lineage: Bacteria > Pseudomonadati > Pseudomonadota > Alphaproteobacteria > Hyphomicrobiales > Phyllobacteriaceae > Mesorhizobium > Mesorhizobium sp. CA16. The sequence goes on along the minus strand of NZ_JAIUHP010000015.1, from coordinate 7,285 downwards.
GCCTACCGCGACCGCAAGAACCGCAAGCGCTCGTTCCGCGCGCTGTGGATCCAGCGCATCAACGCCGCGACCCACGAGCATGGCCTGACCTATGGCCGTTTCATCGACGGCCTCAACAAGGCCGGCATCGAAATCGATCGCAAGGTCCTTTCGGACATGGCCATCCACGAGCCGCAGGCTTTCGCTGCGCTGGTCGCCAAGGCCAAGGTCGCGCTCGAATATCTGAAGAACACCACGCCGAATGCTTTTGAGAGCGCTGTCGCCTAAGCCAGCGCTTCCCAAGCATACGCAATTCTGATTTGGGGAACCCGCGCTGGCACGGCTGGCGCGGGTTTTTCTTATGCCTGATGTAACCAAAATGGCGACACCGAAACCGAAATGGTGACAGTCGCCCGACCGAGAGAGCTTCGCCGTGAACGCCACCGCTGGAAATCTTGAAGCCCTGGAAGGCTCGTTGCTCGCCGAAATCGCGGCGGCCGCGGACGAGGCCGCGATCGAGGCGGTGCGCGTCTCGGCGCTGGGCAAGAAGGGTTCCGTCTCCGAAATGCTGAAGACGCTGGGCGCAATGAGCGCCGAGGAGCGCCAGGTGAAGGGGCCGGCGATCAACGGCCTGAAGAACCGCGTCACCGAAGCGCTCACCCAGCGCAAGGCGGAACTGAAGGATGTGGCGATCGCGGCCCGGCTCGCGGCTGAGAAGGTCGACGTCACGCTCCCCGTTCGCCAATCGCCGGCCGAGCGCGGCCGCATTCATCCGATCAGCCAGGTGATCGACGAGATCGCGGCGATCTTCGGCGATCTCGGCTTCGCCATCGCCGAAGGCCCCGATATCGAGACCGACTACTACAATTTCACCGCGCTGAATTTTCCCGAGGGACATCCGGCGCGCGAGATGCACGACACCTTCTTCTTCCAGCCGGACGAGAAGGGTGAGCGCAAGCTGTTGCGCACCCACACCTCGCCCGTGCAGATCCGCACCATGGAGAAGCAGAAGCCGCCGATCCGCATCGTCATTCCCGGCAAGACCTACCGGCAGGATTCCGACGCCACGCACTCGCCGATGTTCCATCAGGTCGAGGGGCTTGTGGTCGACAAATCAGCCAATGTCGCCAACATGAAGTGGGTGCTGGAGGAGTTCTGCAAGGCCTTCTTCGAGGTGCCGTCGGTCAAGATGCGCTTCCGTCCGTCCTTCTTCCCGTTCACCGAGCCCAGTCTCGAGGTCGACATTCAGTGCGATCGCTCGCGTCCGGGTGAAGTGCGCTTCGGCGAAGGCTCCGACTGGATGGAGATACTGGGCTGCGGCATGGTGCATCCCAACGTGCTGCGCGCCGGCGGGCTCGATCCCGACGAATATCAGGGCTTTGCCTGGGGCATGGGCATCGACCGCATCGCCATGCTGAAATACGGCATGCCGGACCTGCGCGCCTTCTTCGACGCCGACGTGCGCTGGCTCGCGCATTACGGCTTCCGGCCGCTCGACCTGCCGACGCTGTTCGGGGGGCTGTCGACATGACCGCACCCCACACCGGGGGCTGTCGCTGCGGCGCGGTGCGGTTCGAGGCCTCGGCCGAGCCGCACCACATCAGCTATTGCCATTGCGGCGATTGCCGGCGCGCCAGCGGCGCGCCGGTGTCGGCCTTTGTCGGTTTCATGGCCGATCAGGTCGCGCTCAACGGCAAATCGCTGAAGAGCTATCGCAACGGCCCGGTGGAGCGCACGTTCTGCGGCATCTGCGGCTCGCCGATCGCCTATCTCGATCAGCGGCTCGACAACCAGATCTATTTCATGCTCGGCGCCATGGACATGCCGGCCTATTTCAGGCCGACAGTGCATGCGCATGTGCGCGAGCAACTGCCCTTCCTGCACATGCCCGATGCGCTGCCGCGCGAGCTGAAGACCAGCGTGCCCCGGCCCGAAGAACAAAGACCCTCGGAAACACAGTCATGAAATTCACCCTCTCCTGGCTCAAGGATCATCTCGAGACCGACGCCTCGCTTGCTGAGATCGTCGAGCGGCTGACCGCGATCGGTCTCGAAGTCGAACATGTCGACGACAAGGCCGGCCTGAAACCCTTCGTCATCGCCAAAGTGTTGACGGCAGTGCAGCATCCGGACGCCGACCGGCTGCGCGTGCTGACCGTCGACACCGGCGATGGCAAGCCGCCGGTGCAGGTGGTCTGCGGCGCGCCCAACGCCCGCGCCGGCATGATCGGCGCTTTCGCCGCGCCCGGCACCTATGTTCCCGGCATCGACGTGACGCTCTCGGTCGGCAAGATCCGCGGCGTCGAGAGCCATGGCATGATGTGCTCGGAGCGTGAGCTGGAAATCTCCGACGAGCACAACGGCATCATCGATTTGCCTGAGGATGCGCCGGTCGGCACCAGCTTCGCCGCCTACGCGCATCTCGACGATCCGGTCATCGAAATCAATCTGACACCGAACCGGCCGGATGCGACCAGCGTCTACGGCATCGCGCGCGACCTCGCGGCGAGCGGGCTTGGCCGACTCACCGGCGGCGGGATCATGCCGCATGCCGGCGAAGGCCTGTGCCCGGTCAAGGTGAAGATCGAGGCGCCGGAACTCTGCCCCGGCTTCGCGCTGGCGCTGGTGAAGGGCGTCAAGAACGGCCCGTCGCCGAAATGGCTGCAGCAGCGGCTGATCGCCATCGGCTTGCGCCCGATCAGCGCGCTAGTCGACATCACCAACTATGTCACCTTTGACCGCGGGCGGCCTCTGCATGTCTTCGATGCCGCCAAGGTCGCCGGCAATCTCGTGGTGCGGCGCGCCAAGGACGGCGAGAAGGTGCTGGCGCTGGACGGGCGCGAATACACGCTGACGCCGGAAATGTGCGTGATCGCCGACGACAATGGCGTGGAATCGATCGCCGGCATCATGGGCGGCGAGCATTCGGGCTGCGACGAGAACACCACCGACGTGCTGATCGAATCGGCGCTCTGGGATCCGATCGCCACGGCCCGCACCGGCCGCGCGCTCGGCATCATCACCGACGCGCGCTACCGCTTCGAGCGCGGCGTCGATCCCGAATTCATGGTGCCGGGCGTCGAGCTGGCGATCAAGCTGGTGCTCGATTTCTGCGGCGGCACGCCTTCTGAAATCGAGGTTGCCGGCTATGCCGGCCACAAGCCGAAGATCGTCTCCTTCCCGCTGTCGGAAGTGAAACGGCTGACCGGCATCGAGGTGCCGAGAGAGGAAGCCCTTGGCATCCTGACCCGGCTCGGCTTCGAGCCGAAAGGACTGAGCGACGTCGTCAAGGTGGAGGTGCCGTCCTGGCGGCCGGATGTCGACGGCAAGGCCGACCTGGTCGAGGAGGTGATGCGCATACATGGCGTCGACAACATCTTGGCCCAGCCGCTTACCTCGCATGACGCGGTCAACGGCAAGATCCTGACCACGCTGCAGGTGCGCACCCGCGCCGCCAAGCGCGCGCTCGCCGTGCGCGGCATGATGGAGGCTGTCACCTGGTCGTTCATCCCCGGCAGGCATGCAGAGCTGTTCGGCGGCGGCCAGACGGCGCTCAAGCTCGCCAACCCGATCGCCGCAGATATGTCCGACATGCGGCCGTCGCTGCTGCCGGGGCTGATCGCGGCCGCGCAGCGCAATGCCGACAAGGGCATCGGCGATGTGGCGCTGTTCGAAGTCTCGGGCACCTATGAGGGCGATGGCGCCGACCAGCAGCGGCGCGTCGCCGCCGGCGTGCGGCGCGGCACCGCCAAGCTCGACGGCTCGGGCCGCAGCTGGTCCGGCAATGCCGGGCCGGTGGGCGTGTTCGACGCCAAGGCGGACGCGATCGCGGCGCTCGAGGCCTGCGGCGCGCCGGTCGACCGGCTGCAGATCGAGCCCGGCGGCCCGGCCTGGTATCATCCGGGACGTTCGGGCACGATCAAGCTCGGCCCCAAGACGGTGCTTGGCACCTTCGGCGAGTTCCATCCGAAGACGCTTGAAATGCTCGACGTCTCCGGGCCGCTCTGCGGCTTCGAGGTTTTCGTCGACGCCGTGCCGGAGCCGAAGGCCAAGCCGACGCGCACCAAGCCTAAGCTGGAGCTGTCGCCCTTCCAGGCGGTGAAGCGCGACTTCGCCTTTGTCGTCGACAAGACGGTCGAGGCCGGCACGCTGGTGCGGGCAGCGCTCGCGGCCGACAAGAAGCTTGTGGCCGGCGTTTCGGTTTTCGACGTCTTCGAAGGCGCCTCGCTGGGGGCGGCCAAGAAGTCGATCGCCATCGAGGTGTCGATCCAGCCGGTCGAAAAGACGCTGACCGACGAGGATTTCGAAGCCCTCGCAAGACGCATCGTCGACAACGTCAACAAGCAGACGGGCGGCGTGCTGAGGGCGTAAGGCATTGCGCAGAGATGGCGAATCGCTCTCCAAAGGGCGATGCACCATCTCCGCTATTCCGGCCTCCCCTTCGAGGAACAGCGCGCGGCCTTCCTGGCCATCATCGCGGCCGATCCGCTGCTGGATGAAACGCTGGCGCGAGTGCGCGAGCTTGCGCTTCCCGACTGGCTGGTGGTTTCCGGCGCGCTCTACAACAGCGTCTGGAACCACCTAACCGGCAAGCCGCCGGGCTACGGCATCAAGGACGTCGACCTGTTCTATTTCGACGACGCCGACTTGTCCTACGAGGCCGAGGATGCGGTGATCCGCCGGGCGGCAGAGCATTTCGCGGGGATGGCGCTGCCGGTCGAGGTGCGCAACCAGGCGCGGGTGCATTTGTGGTATCCGGTGAAGTTCGGGCAGGAGTGCCCGCGTTATGCGAGCGCGAGCGAGTCGGTGAGCTATTTTGCGTCGAAGACGCATGCGGTGGGGGTGCGGTACGGTCCAGGTGGGGCGCTGGAGTTGGTGGCACCGTTCGGCCTCGACGATCTTTTTTCGTTTCGCATCACGCCGAACCGGGTGCTGGACAATCAGCGGACGCACGAGGCGAAGGGGAGAAGGGCGCAGGAGTATTGGCCGGAGATTAGTGTGGTGCCGTGGTAGGGGGGCGCCGAAGCGCCCCTGCCATTGTCGCTCACCCATTCACCAGCGCCAGCAATTCCTCGGTATAGCGCTTGCCGACTACCTTGTCGGGCGACAGCGCATCACCGATCGCCGCGACCTCGGCCGCGCTCAGCTCGATATTCGCCGCCGCCGTGTTCTGCTCAAGGTGGCGTATCTTCCTTGCGCCGGGGATCGGGACGATGAAATCGCCCTGGTGCAGCACCCAGGCGAGCGCCAGCTGCGCCGCTGTCACGCCCTTCTGCGCCGCCATCTCCTCCAGCACTGCGATGACCGCGTTGTTGGCTTCCATCGCCTCGGCCTGGAAGCGCGGCAGAGTGAGGCGCCAGTCGCCGGCGCCGAGCGCGTCCGGCTTGGCGATCGCGCCGGTGAGCAGGCCGCGGCCGAGCGGGCTGTAGGGGACGAAGCCGATGCCGAGCTCGCGGCAGACGTCGAACACCTCATCCTCGGGATCGCGGCTCCACAGCGAATATTCGCTCTGCACCGCGGCGATCGGGTGCACGGCATGCGCCCGGCGCAGCGTCGTGCCGCTCACCTCCGATAGACCCAGCGCCCGGACCTTGCCTTCGCGCACCAATTCCGCCATGGCGCCGACCGTGTCCTCGATCGGCACGTTCGGATCGACGCGGTGTTGGTAATAGAGGTCGATCACGTCGGTGTTCAGCCGCTTCAACGAAGCCTCGGCCACCGCCTTGACGTGCTCGGGGCGGCTGTCGACGCCGACCATGCGGTCGGTGCCCTCGCCGTGCTCGGAAATCTTGAAGCCGAATTTGGTGGCGATCGTCACCTTGTCGCGTACCGGCTTCAGCGCCTTGCCGAGCAGGATCTCGTTCTCGTATGGACCATAGACTTCGGCCGTATCGAAGAAGGTCACGCCGATCTCGACGGCGCGGCGCAGCGTGGCGATCGCTTCCGCCTCCGGCTGGCCACCATAGCCGAAGCTCATGCCCATGCAGCCGAGGCCAACGGGGAAGACTTCGAGTTCAGTTCCAAGTTTGCGGGTTTTCATGGCGCATCTCCTTGTTGCGATGGGGGAGAGATAGCGCCTCGCACTGCGTTCGATAATTCTTTCTCTTTTGTACGGGTTGCTCTATAAAATAGAACGATGAATCGGACGAACCTCTCGCAACTCGCCGTGCTGGCCGCGGTCGCCCAATGCGCCAGCTTCCGCGGCGCCGCCCGCGAGCTCGGCATCGCGCCGTCGGCGGTGAGCCATGCGGTGTCGAGCCTGGAAGCACGGCTCGGCGTGCGGCTGCTGGCGCGCAGCACGCGCAGCGTCGCGCCGACCGAGGAAGGCGCGCAGCTTCTGGAACGGCTGCGGCCGGCCCTGTCCGAGATCGATCTCGCGCTGGAAACGGCGGTCGAGGCGCGCGACCGGCCGGCCGGCAATCTCAGGCTCAGCGTGCCGCGCACCGCCGCGCATCTGGTGCTGACGCCACGGCTCGGCGCCTTTGCCACCGCCTATCCCGACATCGTGCTGGAGATCGTCATCGAGGATCGCTTCACCGATGTCGTCGAGGGCGGCTTTGACGCCGGCGTCAGGCTCGGCGAAAGCCTGCAGCGCGACATGATCGCGGTGCGGATCGGGCCCGACATCCGCGGCGCGGTGGTCGCAGCGCCCTCCTATTTCGTTTCCATGCCGAAGCCAGGTCATCCGCGCGATCTCGCAGGCCATCGCTGCATCCGCTTCCGTTTTTCCAGCGGCATTCTCTATCGCTGGGAGTTCGAGAAGGACGGCGAGGAAATCGAGATCGCGGTGGAAGGACCGCTGATCCTCGACGAGGATCATCTTATCGCCCAGGCGGCAGTCGACGGCGCCGGGCTTGCCTTCGTCTTCGAGGATTATGTCAAGGCGCCGCTCGCCGATGGCAGGCTGATCCGCGTGCTGGCGGACTGGTGCCCGTCCTTCGAGGGCTTCTTCGTCTATTATCCGAGCCGCCGGCAAATGCGCCCGGCGCTCAGGGCGTTCGTGGATTTCTTCAAGGTGAGCGGATAGCACCCCCAAAATGGGCAGGGTAAATCGCATATGGCAGCGCCAGCCCCCACTCCGGCCGCTGCGCGTTCACCTCTCACCCATGTTCATGGCGGAGAGGAAAGCCAGGCTTTTCGAGGCCGCAATCTCGGCGGTTGGCGTTTCCTCCCTCCAGAATGTGGCTACGCTATGCACACATCTTCTGTGACTGGCGCCACTGCAGGCCAAGGCTTGATTGCCACGTTGTTCCCCCAATCCGTCGCTGCTTCGCAGCGCCACCTTTCCCCCCTCCGGAGGGAAAGGA